>JAHJDG010000127.1 GCA_018812265.1 bacterium
CACCGCCGGAACCGCTGACGCGGACGCGTCCCACGTACACGCCGCTCTCGACTCCGCCCACGTCCCACATCACCTCGAACGGTTCGGGAATCGCCGACTGATGGCTTAGTCTGGCGATCAAGCGGCCCGCCAGGTCGAACACCTTGATCTCCGCGCGAGCGATGTAGCCCACGGTAATCCGAAAATGACTTATGTCGGACGTGGGGTTGGGCCAGCAGTACAGCCAATCGGCGCGCGTGGTCACGCGGGGATTGAACAAGGGAACATTAATGATCGCACGGGATTCCGTATAATGGAAGCGACTGTCGCCGTGCGCGTCAAGCAAACGGATCGGCGAAAAATACAAATCATCTCCCACGGATGTGAGTCGCATTACGTACAAACTGCGGTCGTTCGTCCATTCGAACGGAGTATGACTCGATTCCACGCCGGAAACCGCCCATGGGAATCCCCTGAACGCGCCTCCGTTGTGCGATACGGCAATGACTCGCGTATATAGCGAGGATTCACTCGTTGAATCGAAAACGGGAGCGTCCAGACCCATAATATCCGGATCTCCACTGGCATTTAGATCCAGCGTCCACGTCAGTGGAGCGCCAATCCTCGGCGCATCTTCGCGCTCTACGGCGTTGCGGCCCAACCAGCCTCCCCCGTCGGGTATCCCGTTGCCGTCCCAATCTATACCGGGCGGACCGCAACTCGGATGCTCGCAGAGGGACGTTCCCGTCGCGGCATTGACATATCCCATTCCATCGAAGAACACGGCGGTTGTATCCGGTCGGACGACAACGAGTATCGAGTGCGACAGTCGCTCGTCCGCGATGGACCAGAGCGAGTCCATCGTTGTATCGCCTACCGAATAGCATACGGCCAGACCGTCCGTCACGAAGACAAACCGATGAGCCGGAAAGCTCTCCAGATTGAAGACCGCAACACTGTCATCAGCAAGGAAAGGCAGATCACGTTCGCTCAACCGGACCAATTCCGCGTCGTATAAAGTCGCAACATAGTTTGAGCGGGTTCGCCAGACCAATAGTCCGCGGCCATCGGCGCTATCGGATTGCGCCGGAAATGCCCGCGACGACCATTCGGAAGTGATCTCCCACCGCACGCGGGGATCGGTTCCCGACCAGTCCACCAAGCCGATGTATGCTCCTTCCAGGAGGATCTCGTCGCGACCGTCTCCGTCAACATCCACCGGATCGGTTGAAGAGAGACCGACTCCAGCGGGGAGCGAAGCCACAACGGATAGCACACCCTGATGAGAAATCTGATACAGTGAATCGCGGAGAATGAAGTAGATCTCGCGGAGGCTGTCGCCGTCGAGGTCTGCCACCGTCCATTCTGAAAGATCGGGTACTTGCACCGGAAAGCCGTCGGCCACACCTTCCATCCGGCAGACAAAACTCATGACGCTGTCCACCGCCGAGAAATTGGAGAGACGCAATCGCGTGTACGACCCGTCATAAATACGGGCGGCGGGGAAGGAGTAATCCGCAAACAACTCGTAATTCGCGCCACGGTTGGCGGCACGGTGTTGCGAATTATTCAAGTACCATGCGTCTTCCTGAATGCCGAGTTCGGTTCCGGACCCCGCCGACGCGAAGCCGTACTCGCGTCCGATGTCCTGTGCGCCATCCGCCTCGACAAGATCCACTCCTCGATGATCGGGGTCGGCATTGACGGTGTTGTCATCGAGTCCCCGCACGATGACGTCCTCATCAATGTGCCAGATGAGAAGTCCACTGCCGGGAATTCCGAAATCATAGTGACTCGCTCCCACGGCAACTCCGAATCCCGGTTGATACTCAATGCGGCGGTCCCGCGACAGCAGGAATCCTTCCCGTGCCTGCGTACGTTCCTCGTAGTAGACATGCATCACATGCAGGCTGTCGCGATCCCACAGCGTAACACACTTGACGGAATCCGCGTCGGCATCGCGATTCTCGATTACGTAGTACTCACGAGCTGTGACGGGAATCTTCACGATTTGAGCAACATCTCCCCCCCGGCCGAAGCGAGCCACATGAAGCGTATCGCCACGTCCCGACGGAAGATGAACCGCAGCCGCTTGCCATTCCATGTACACACGAGACCAGGCCGTAGGAAGCGACGGGACCAACGCCGACATATTACCCGATCCCTGATCCATCATTCCCCATCGCCCGACTCCGCTGTGTCCGGTTCGCGTGTCAAACAAATCGGGCAGACCGAGCCAGTTGCCAAACAGCTTCACCATAATGCCATTAAGCGAGAGTTCCACGTCATAATCAAGCGCTTCCCGCTGGTTTTCCCCCTCCGGAAGAATCAGCCCCCGCTCGACTCCGCCTGGAATCTGAATGCTGCCCGAATAGCTCTGGACATCCCGCGCTGAGATGTAGGCCGAGGGAATGTCGAACGGCGTAGGGTCATAACCAAGATTGAAGTCCTTGCCGACTCCCGCATGAAATACCAGAATGGCGTTGTAGCGAGTGAAATCCAATTCGGGATCTTCCGATGCTTTGGCGCATGACTCTATGAACAGTTCGACCAGCCGGCGGTTAAGCAGCTCCGCATCCGAGTTGTAGTTGTAATGCCACATCGGATAATCGAGCCGGTAGGCGGAGCCTTCAATTAGCGGGAATACATCCATCATCGTCGTATCGAAGACGACTCCGCCCCGCGAAACCGTCTCGTAGTAGTGTCGGAGGAAGCGCAGATGATCGCGAAAGTATTCGCGGTCGTGCGGAAGCGGATCAATTACGAGAGAGGAATCGAATCCCGTGCCTATGCGGCCCGTGCCCGTCGTGCCTTCAATACTATCTTCCTGGAACTCCACGAGAATGGCACAGACGCGAATCGGATCGCCGACCGGCCATCGCTCGGAGAGTGAACACGTTCGCCCACTCTGCAACGCCACCGCGCCCACGGACGCGGCGAGCGCCGGAAGAGCAAACGTAACGGCAAGTAAGCCGGCGAGTAGAGTTCCTCGGATCGTCACCGGCCGCCTACAGATCCACCGACAAAGAATACCGCATCGTGTCGGTCAACGGGTGATTGGTTCCGGCCGTCAGATAGCTGAAATCGAAACGGTAGCTGCTGTACCGGAGCGAAACCCCAAAGGTATAGGGGAAGACCTTTCCGAGATCATCATTCCAGTATCCGGCGCGCAAACCCACGAGGGTCGAGTACCAATACTCGACTCCGACGTTCCAGATCAGCGACTTGACGAGGTCGCCGTCGCTCCAGGCCGTGAAGAGCGCTTCATAGAATTCATCGGAACGCCCTTTGTCGTCGCGTTTCACGAGCTCCTTGTTCACGTCGGAGGCGATAGTGAGCTGGTTGTATTCCTGATCAATGATCTTGTAGGCAAATCCCATCTTGAGATTGGTAGGCAACGGATCGGCCTGCGCCCGGTCAATGTAGGCGACTTTCGGCCCCATGTTGGACAGGTTCGCACCCAGTGACAATCCCCTTAGGAAGGCTGCCCGATGGAGGATCCCGACGTCGGCGGCAATTGCCGTAGCCGTTCCGCTTCCCTTTTCCTCACCGGCTCCTTGATCCGATAAGTGGCTGTAGGCAAGTTTGAGTCCGACACCCATTGCAAGATGCGGATTGATTTCCGCGCCATAGGTTCCGGTCAGGGCGATTTCATAGGATGAGAAGGTGCCTTCATTGCGACCTTGTTCATCGGTGCGCTGCGTCTCGCCTAAATTGAGGAAGATGAGGTTGCCGCCGAAGGTTCCCCATTCGGGGACTTCATGCGTCGCGCTCATGTAGGCATAGTACAGATCGGACAGATTGAACTGCGGGAGCCAGCGGACGTACATCATAGTGAACTCCTGTCCATGCTGAAATCCCAAGCCAGCAGGATTCCACCAGGTTGCGCTGGCGTCGTCGGAAATGGCGACAAACGCCTCTCCCATTCCGGCCGGTCGCGCCCCGGGTGCGATTTTCAAGAACAGAAGCGTCGCCTGGCTGACGCTGGCAGCCTGCACAACGGCAGTGCACAGCAAGGCTCCCAGAATCAGCAGGCCTGTCACCGCTCGCTTCATAGGTCCTCCAGTAGATGTATGTTCATTCACGAAAGTTCAGCGCAGAATCACGAGCTTGCCGGTACTCTCGGCGGAATAGCCACCCGCATGCTCCGCTTTGATCTTGTAGAAATAAACGCCGTTGGCGAGGAGATGCCCCTCGCGATCGCGGCCGTCCCACGGGCGATCGGAATTGCTGTTGAAAGCGGGACCGGCCGTCCCCAGTCCGTCCATCTCATAGACCAGTTTTCCCGAGAGCGTGAAGAGGCGCAGACGCACGCGGCGTGTATTTTCCTGTGTCAGATAGTACGTGAAATAGGTGACGTCATTCATCGGATTCGGCCAGTTGTAGACGTCACGGATGGCATATCCGGCCTCACCGGCCGCTCCCACGGTGAAGGTGAGCGTGGTTTGGTTCAGGTTGTTGAACGAGTCCCAGGCTTCGACGGTCAGGCGATGTTCACCTTCGGCGAGCGGGCCAATTATTTTATCGAGGCTTCCCGACCTGTGGCTGTCGAGTTCGTAGTTGAAGAACGGCGTCAGGTCCTCGGTTTGCGCATCGTCAATCCGAACCGTGATCTTGTGCCCGACTTCGCCTGAAAGATTGACGCCCGAGGCATCCGTAATGGCAACATGAAGTTTGGGCGTCGCGCTGACCAAGTCTCCCGGGCGGAAGGAAGCCGTCTCCAGCCACACGCGGATCTCAGGGGCAATCGTGTCGGTTTCCGACGAGGCTTGAGCGGCAATCGGAATATGCTCGCGGATACCGATGCCATCGGCCGAGTCGGATTCGCTGTCGGCCTTGCCGAAAAAGTAGAGACTGATCTTGGCGTTATTTCCACCATAGCGAACATCGCGGGGAACCCGGAAGGTCACTGAGTCAAATCTGCCATTTTGAACCGTCGCCCGACCACGGAAGATGGCGTTGCCGGGAAGCCCGACGTAGTATGGTGGAAGATTGGTGTTGTCGCACCAGTAGTAGGCAAGTGAGTCCTCGGTATCGAATACTCGGACTTCCACCACGCCCTGGAAATCCGACCATACGGGTCCGCCGGAGGATCGGGACACCTCCCCACTTAAGGTAAACAAGGACAAAGCGCGCAGAGAATCGTCGGCGACGGTGACCTGGGCGAAGTACTCGGGGGTAGCAAGCCGGAGCACCGGATCGCCAAATAAATGGTAGAGATTCACATTGCTTACGCGGGTTGCCTTTCCGACCAGCAGGGCATGGCCGAAGCTCTGGCGCGAGGCCAGACCTTGGCGGAACAGCTCGCTGTAGAAGGCAATGGTAAACGTATTGTTGGGTGCGATGTACGTGAATCGCGTTGCCGCGACACAGGCCACCGCGCCGTCTCGGGGATCGGCCAGCAGCTCTTCCGGAAAGCAGCGGACGAGCGGTTTGTCGAAAGCGCCCCACGAGCAGGTTGCGGCCAAGAACAACGGCCACATCCGATAGTTGTTGAGCAGATTGCGGTCACGTTCCATGACAAACAGCTGTTCATCGGACCAAATCCGCTCGTTACCATGACCCGCGTAGTTAATGATCAGAGTCCCGCGGTTGATAGCTTCAATCAGATCCCGCGTCGCGTCCGGTTTGACCGGACCGACGGGCGTATGCTTCATCGGATAGAATATCTCATATAGTTTGTTGAATGTGAAGTACTCAGGCAGCACGTCGTTAATGAGATTTTCAGCCTGTTGCGTGTGCTGAGTCTCGCTGCCGGACGTCCAGCAGGTGACTTTATTCTCATCATCAGCGGCAAAACTCGCCGTATTCTTCCACGGACCGTAGAGCGGGTGGGTGGCATAGGCGATGGTCTTCGAGACTGCGGTTTCGACCTCTGCCCGGCTCTGGGAAGGCCAGCGTCCCGCCAACAGCCACGGCAATTGAGAACTGTTGCTGAACAGAGTGAAGAAGTCGTCGGTGCTGTTCGAGTTCGATTCCCACGGCGGCATCCAGTTGGCGTCAGCACTGGACTCGATGTTTCGGTAGTCATAGTCGCCGTCCCCCACGAACAACACGTATTTCACGGTGTCGGTTCCGTCCGAGCCGTGCCAATTGAAATAGGCGTACTTCAGGAAATTGCGGATCGCCACCGGATCGCGGACGCCCCAGCCGAACTCATCGAAGACGTCGCCCAGACGAACACGGACGGCGGACAGAGGCTCCTCACGATAGGATTCATGGAACTGCTTTAGGGAATCAAGAGCATCGTACCACTCGTCGTAGGTAAGCAGAATGATGCCGGCCCCGTTCAGCGGATCGCGCAGTTGGGAATAATCCAAGTCCGGCAGAGTTTTCGCTCCCCGAAAGACGGGATTGCGAATGCGATCCGGATTCGACGCGAAGTAACGACGCGGTACACTCATATAGGAAGAATCAACCAGAGTACTTCCAATGGCGCGGCGAGGTTGAAGGGGATTGCTGACATCGAGAATGAGAGCATTTTCGTTCAAGCCGCTGATCACATAGCGGAATTGTCCGGTCAGAGTTCGCGGCGCGAAGAATTCCAGCATGCCGTTATTGGCCGTCAGATCCCGGTCGAACTCGATCTCGACATAGTTGACGTAGACGGTGGCGGCGCTGGAAGGAAGGGTCAGATTCTGCATCCGGACGATATTGGCTCCGGGCTGCAGAACTCCGGCAGGGATCGGAACGCTATAGGGCGCGGTCGTATAGTGAGCGCTGTCCACCAGAGTGCTGCCGACATAGACGTTGAAGTTCTGGCCGACGTATTCCCGTGAATCGAAATCGAGACGGAGGGTGCCGGCAGTGCCAAGGGCGCCCGGCAGATTCAGGGAAAAGGTCCGTTCCTGCTGCGCGCCAAACGACGCCATGAACCAAATGAGACCGGATTCCCGGTAATCACCCGGCGCCCGGATAAAGATATCCTGATCAACGTATTCGCGTACCCGGGTTCGATTGATTGGCGTGCCGCCGCCGGCCGCGGTGATCGGCGGCATTCGGAGGCCGTCGGAACCCATCGGATCCACGCCGACGAAATAGACGTTCTCGGTGGAGAACGGACTATGATGTGCCAGCGCGTTCAGGTACGTTTCATCACAGTAGTCCGCGCCCTTCAGTCCGCGTCCGAAAAAGAGAATGCGGTCTTCGGCGTCGAATACGCCGTCGCCGTCCACGTCTTCCATATGGATCGCGTTTTCCTTCAATTCCTCATCCACGGGAGTATCGGGCGACGTCGGAAGCAACCGGCCGCCGTTACCAAAAAGCTTGATCTTCGCCGCCGGCTGACCCACCAGACCCGCACCCGCCAAGGAAGAACCGGTAACCTGATAGATACCCGTCTCCGTCACCGCCAGACGATAGAGGGCGAAAGTAGGCCAGGAGAAGTAATCATCAAACGCTGTTTGGCGCGGATACGGCTGCCACCACGTCGAGGCAGTCAAGCCGTTCACGGCAATCGCCGACAGAATATCCCCTTCGCGTCCCACCGGCGCGGTTGACGTCGGCGTGCCCTCAAAGAGTACGGACAGATCGGCGGACTCGAGAATCTGTGAGCGGCGAGCGTCACCAATCTGCAGAAAAACCACCACTTGGGCAAGGCGGAAGCCCTTCCACTCCTCAGTACGCTCAAGTATCGCCCAGGAGTGTCCTACCTGTTTCGCCGCATCCCCGACCAGAACGGGAGTACCCGGCAGACCGCCGTCGGTATTCCTTGTTCGAACCGCGCCAATACGGAGATGCGGAGTGGTTCCGGGAGGCACCACGACGTAGAATGCCCGAACCGGCTGAACGAACTTCTCGGCAATCCAATAGTCCGCGTCGTCCCATCCGGTCAGGATACCGTACGGATTGACCGTATCGGGAACCTGAAATGCCGGATCGCCCGGAGCATACGTCCAAGTGCACTCACGGCTATCGGAGCGGGCAACGTGCACACCCGCGAACGTCCAAGATGTCAGAAAGACCCCCGCCAGAGTGATGGCTATTATAACTCTCATGGGACATTCCCCTCAGAATGGACGATATCCATGAGAAACGACCGAGCACACCCAGCGGGTGTACCCGGTCGGAAAACACTGCTCGAAAACCTTGAGTCATGCCCGGAGGCAAGAGGAATAGTCAACAAAAGGGATCCTAAATCACCAAGCTGTCGGACTCTAAATCCTCTATCGAACGGGCATGCGTCTCCTGCGCTGTAAACCGATAGCGACCTTAACAACCTAATTTAACAATTCTTGGAACGGTTGTCAAGCTCTCATGGTTCCGTAGGCGCGAGGCACATTCCTGTCGCCACGAACGATAAAGTATTGATTTTCAGCCAAATAGGGTATTGATGTGGACAGGGTCAGATGCATTTCTAAGTACCAAGTACTCCTCCGAAGTCGGAGCCTCATCCTCGTTGGCCTGACCTTCAGCCGGGAAATCGCCGCGGTTTTCCAATGACAGGATGAACGCCCCGACACACAACGGACAGAATTGGGTGCCTGACCCCGAGCGGAGTTCCTGCGCCGCCTCAGACGTGCTCATGGCCTTCCGGTATGCACGATGCGAACGCATGGCATCGAAAGCGTCTGCCACGGCAAGAATTCGGCCTTCCAGACTGATTTGGGTGCCCCGTAGGCCGTTGGGATAGCCACTGCCGTTGAAGCGCTCGTGGTGTTCGCGGACGATCCGCCGAATCTGAGTCAGAAACGGCAGTGATTTGAGGATATTATCGGTCAGAAAAATGTGGGATGCCATGATCCGGTGTTCATCAGGCAACAACGGACCGGGTTTGTTCAGGATCTGATCCGGCACGCCGATCTTGCCGAGGTCATGGAGGACGCTGGCAAATCTCAGATCATGACGAGCCTCGTCGGAGAGACCCAGCACGTCGGCCATCAGAGAACAATAATAGAAGACCCGATCGCTGTGGCCTTTGGTGTAGGGATCTTTGGCCTCAACCGCCGCCGTCAGGGAGGTTACCATGTCCAAGTAGGCATTCTGTAATTCGGCCGACAGCGTTTCGATGCAGGCCTTTTGCTTCTCGACGGTCAGTTCCTCGCTGCGGATGCGGTCCCGGGCAGCCTGCAGCGAACGTTCCATCTCGGTGGCGGCAAGCTTCAGGCGGCGATTGTAGTCGAGAACGTCCTTGCGCAGATGGTCATGTTCGCAGAGCGATTCATAGTGCTCCAGCGCGCGGCGAATCGTAGAGACCAATGCCGCCAGATCCAGAGGTTTCGTGACAAACTTATATACGTTCCCTCGATTGATCGCTTCAACGGCCACGTTCAAGTCGGGGAGACCGGTCATGAGAATGGACACGATGCGTCGTCCGGAGCCCTGCATCTCCGCCAGCAGATCCACACCGCAACCGTCGGGCAGGTTGTGATCCGACAACACGACTCGGAAGGAGTGAACGGTCAATTCGGCCCGTGCCGCGGCAACCGTTTCTGCCGTCCGCAACGTGAAGCCTTCATCGGCCAACGTCTCGCGGAGAAGCTGCAGAACCGATGGATCGTCCTCGATGATTAGCAGATCGTGATCGTTATTGTCCATGCGCCCTTGACAAGCGGATACGCCGTCGTGAAGTCTGAACCGCGTAGAATCAACCGCTATAAGTGCGGCAAATACGGGGCCATGATCCGTTGCGGGTCTACGACTGCAACTCGCCAATTGCGCGCAGAAAGACATCCTCCAGATCCGCTTGGTCGGTTTGCCGGCGCAGTTCATCGGGCGTACCCGAAGCACATACTCGTCCGCGATGGAGAATGATAAGGCGGTCACAGAGCTTCTCGGCCTCGCGCATCACGTGAGTCGAGAAAATAACGCACCGGCCGCGTCTGCGCGAGTCGTGAATGAATCGCACGATCTGCGCCGAGGCCAGGATGTCCAAACCTGACGTAGGCTCGTCGAAGATCAACACCGGCGGGTCATGCACAATCGTTCGCGCGATGCTGACCCGCTGTTTCTGACCGCTGGAAAGTTTGTCACAGCGACGGGTGAGAAAATCCCCCATATCGAGCTGCTCGGAAATCTGCGAAAGGCGGGCGGCAATGGTCGGTTCCGAAAGCCCGTGCAAGCGTCCGAAATACTCGATCATCTCGCCGGCCGTGAGGCGACCATAGACTCCCGTATCCGACGACAGGAATCCGATGGCGGAACGAACACGGTCCGGTTCGCTCCGCACGCTGTGGCCGGCGATCAATGCATCACCGCCCGTCGGTTTCAGTACCGTGGAAAGGATGCGGAGCGTGGTTGTTTTGCCCGCTCCATTGGTGCCCAGAACTCCAAAGACCTCGCCCGCCTGGGCATCGAAACACACGTCCATGCTCGCGCGTACGATCTGTCCACCCGAATCGTGATAGTCTTTCGATAGACCTCGTACCGAGACCGCCACATTACTCATATTATCGTCCCGGTGAGAACGGTCCGCTTGGGGAGAGCGTTTGATCGCGGGTTCGGAGTCGCTGTTCCCAGTTCGGATTGTAGATCTCGCCGCGTTTCGTGCTGTGAACGAGGTCAAGATCGCCAAAACCCTGACGGTCCGCGAAGACGAAGAACACACCCCCTTCAAGCTGATCGTAGCCCCAGATCTCATGGTCAATGGTCTGCGGCATGGCGTAGTTGTTCTCCACGCGATCCGGTTCGCCGTACAACACGAACACTCGACCTCGATCCGTCTTCCATCCCGGCCTTTGGAGATAGCTGTAGCGCCGGTTGGCTTCGACGATTCGGGCGAAATAGCGGTTGCCGGCGCCGGGATCATCGCGTTCGCGTTTTTCCCAGAATTCCCTTATGAATTGCCGTTTTCCCTCGGGAGTCAGACGCCGAAGCCGGCGATATTCATCTCGCGTAAGGATGTAGCGCATCCATCGCTCGGCACTGTCGGCATTCACGACCTCGAGGAAGTTCGGATCCACTTCCGCCAGGCGTGATCCGAACTCGGGTTGATTCTGCAGATTCCTTCCGGCGGCAAGGTCTGCCGCCCGATACGTCCAGAATTTCTTGCGCATCGTGGCCGAGCGGCCGGATCGCAGCGAGATCACCGTCAGTTCGAGATAGTACGTTCCCGTCCGCAGAGTCGCCGTCGGAAAACCGTCTACGATAACGACCGAACTTCCGGTCGTCGGGCGAACCCCGGTCTGTTCGGGACGAACCGGCGCACCGGTTTCGGCGTCCAGCACCTTCCGAACAACCACGTGTGAATCCGCGCGTTGAGAATCGTAGTCCAATTCGTATGCTTCGGCGTAGAAATACAGAACCGGAATCTGCGTTCCATAGAATCCGGTCGCATTGGGTATCATGCGTACGCCGTGTTTCACAAACACCGATCCGTCGTCGGTATAGCTCAACTCAGTGCCGAGTTCGATTTGAGAAACGGACAAATCGCCGGTAGGCTGCGGCACCCGCAGGGAACAGGCGGCCGTCGCGACCGGCTGCGGATCCCAATGAAGCAGATGAGCCCGCAGAGCATAGCTCCCGGGCTTCATGATCAGGCGAAAGACGTGAGGATAGAAACTGCCTTGACCGTCTATCGGCTCGGTCTCGGTGCGAGCGTCCAGAGCGTGAAACGTGTCGGAGAGCACCACGTTCCCCGCTTGAAGCACGTCCAGCGAAACCTTGAACTCGGCAATCAAACTGTCGCCAACGACCTTGTAGCGAAGTCCGGCCTGTTGAACGGCGGTGTACACCTCAACGTAGCCGAGGGAATCGGCAGCACGGAAAGAGGCACAGTCCAGGTCCAGCGTGTAGTCGGCGCGGAGGGAGAAGGTCCCGATCAAGAGCGCCAACGCACAGGAAATCGAAAGGAAAGCGTCACGCATCGTCACGTCCTTTCCGGATTGACGAGATCAAGCTACCGAGGAGAGCAACCGGACGGAGACCAGTTTGGAAATGCCTTCTTCCTCCATCGTGACCCCATAGAGGTTGTCGGCAATCTCCATGGTGCGCCGGTTGTGAGTTACAAGAATGAATTGCGTGTTTTCGCTGTGGGACCGGATCATCCGCGTGAAACGGTCAATATTCGCGTCGTCGAGCGGAGCGTCAACCTCATCGAATACGCAGAAGGGAGACGGCTTCACTTGATAGAGAGCGAACAAGAGAGCGTTCGCCGTCATGGTCTTTTCTCCGCCCGACATCAGCGAGAGCGATTTCAGCCGTTTGCCGGATGGATTAGCCCAAATCGTGATATCCGCCTCCAGCAGATCGGTTCCACTGAGAATCAAGTCCGCTTCCCCCGCCGGGAAAAATTCCTGGAAAAGCCGCTGGAAATGGCCGCGCACGGCTTCGAAGGTATGGAGGAACTGCGCCTGTGCCTTCTCGTTGATCCGCGCAATCGTATCCTCGAGCGTTCGCTTCGCCTTGAGCAAGTCATCGCGTTGGGCAAGCATCATCTCCAAACGGGCGTTTTCCGTGGCATATTCCTCCACCGCCAGAGAGTTGATAGGTCCCAATCGTTCGATTTTCTGTTTCAACTCCTGAACGGATTCCGGCGAAGCATCAGCCTCGACAAGGTCGGGGTGAATATCTTCAAAATTCTCGTCCGCCAGATCAAGATTCCATTGTGCGCGGGCGCTGTTCACCACGGCGGCCAGCTCACCGCGCATTCGGGCAACTTCCGTCTCGATCCGGCGGCCTCCTTCCAGCTCACCGGCGTGGCTCTCGCGGAGATCCCGGAGCCGCTGCTCTTCCTCCGAGATGCGACCGCGAATCTCATCGAGCCGAACAGCCATCTTATCCACGGCAGTCGCGCGCTCGTCCCTGAGCCGATACTTCTCAATCGAGAGCGCGTCAATCTCCTTCAGGCGGTTTTCAAACGTGACCAGCTCGTTGGCGGCCTGTTCAGCCGACTCATCGGCTTTCCTCAGGTTCGCTTCCATCTCGTGGATATCTTGTTCGAGACGCTCCTTTTCCGCTTGAGACAACTCCACCTTGTGATGGATCGCATCCCGTTCTCGTTCAAACCCATGGAGCGTTTCACGATCCGCTATCGCCTGTCGCTGCACTTCGGAAAACGCATCCCCCACGGCGCGGCCGATCTGTTCGATGCCGTGCAGCTCCGTCTCCGCCGCGTGAACCGCTACCTCGGCTTCCCTCGATTGACGGTCACAATCGGTAATTTCTCGCGCCAGCGTCTCAATTCTGGTTTGCGCGGATTGCTCGCGTTCTCCGAGTGCCGTCAAACGCGTCTCCCACTCCACCTGCTGTTCGCGGAGCGTTGTCCGCGCAACCAAAAGATGCGCGGTCTCACGTGAAAGTTCATCGAGTGTTCGTTTGACTTGATCCAACTTGTCACGCTGAGCCGCGGCGCGTGCGCCGACCGTTTCGCGTTCCCGCTCCGCCTCAACCAGACTCTGCTCGATCTCTTCAACTTGTTTCCGGAGTCCAATGTCGGCCGGTACGTCGGATTCTTCCGATCCGCCGTGCAGCAGACCCGTGTTGCCGATCCACTCCCCACCGAGCGTTATCAGCGTGCAGCGGTTGGTCTTTGCCCATTCTCCATATTCGAGCGCCGATTGCCAGTCGCGCACCAGAATGACGCGTCCCAGAAAATGCTCGAGGATCGAACTGCGGGTGTTTCCCTTAATCACCGACAACGCCGTTCCGATTGTACCCTCAGGCGGCACGACGGCCATTGAGGGCTCGACACGAAACGCGTCCATGGCCAGAAAAGTGGTTTGGCCGGCGTTCTCTCGTCGGAGCATCGCCATGGCAATCAGCGCCGCTTGGGTGGATTCGACGAGGAAATAGTAGGCGGCCGGACCGAGCGCCACCTGCAGTGCGCGGCGATAGGGCTCCTCGACTTCGATGGTATCCCCCAGAATATCCAGCGCACCCTCGATCGGATTTGTGCGCAACGCTCGCAGCGCGCTATGGGAGCGCGGTCCCTTCTCCTCCAACGTGGCCAGCAGGCGGAGACGCGCGCGGCCCGCCTCTATCAAACCTGCCAGTTGTCTATCCACTTCTTCAAGACGTCTGATCTCCTGCTCGACGGCGGTGCGTTCAGCCTGCGCAAGCGCCGTCTCCGATTCCTTGGCGCTTAGTTTCTCGCGCGCGGCGTCCGCCTGCACGGCCAGTTCAGCCAGTCGCGTTCTCAGTTCCTCGCACTCACCGCTCATGGAAACCAGTTCACCGGCAAGCAATTCCTTACGGCTTACAAATCCCGCATGAGATATCGCAAGACGTGCGGTCTCTTCGCGACACTGCGCGAATCGCCGTCTTAACACGTCAACCTTGTCGGAATGCTCCGCGGCAGCGGTCTCTGCGTCCCGCAACTTCCGCTCGCTCTCACTCAACCGCGCTTTCGCTTCACTTACCCTTCGCTCCGCTTCATCAAGTTCCGCTCGCACGGCGGCGAGATTCTCCTGGACGCCGGATAGCCTCACTTCGATCAGGCTGCGTTTGTCGGCAAGCAGCTGGCGTTCACGACGAGTACGCTCGATCGTTTGACGAGCCGCTTGATCCCTGGCCCGCAAACCGGCTTCTTCCGCCTCCATGCCCGAGATCTGAGCCACAACTTCCGATAAGCTCCGGCGAAGCTCCGTGGCTTCTTTCTCGGCGTCGGTCTCAGAGCGTCGCAGTTCCAGCAGGCGAGCTTCTTCGAGTCGAATGGCGCTCTGAGCGCTATCGGTGGCGACGGATGACTTGCTGAGGGCTTCTTCCAGCGGACGCAGATCCGCCTTGATCCGCCGATACTCTCGATAGATCAGAGCGGTTTCGGTCAGCCGGAGTTGCGCCGCAAACTCTCCATAGCGACGCGCTCGCATGGCTTGTCGCTTGAGGGACGCGACCTGCCGTTCGACTTCGGTCAGAACATCGGCCAGTCGCGCCAGATCCTCCTCGGTTTGCTTCAACTTGAGCAGAGCTTGCCGGCGGCGGATTTTATACTTGGCGACACCGGCGGCCTCCTCGAACAACATCCGTCGTCCTTCACCGTCCTCCCGAAGGATGTCTTCCACCATCTTGAGTTCGAGGATGGTGTATAGATTCGGTCCCATTCCGCTGTCGTGGAGCAGATCGGTGATGTCACGGAGTCTGCATACGTTTCCGTTGAGAAGGTACTCGCTGGTACCGTCGCGAAAAAGACGGCGGGCGATCTCGACCTCGGTGAACGGAGTGTCGAGCAAACCTTGACTATTATCCAGAACGATTTTGACCTCGGCGGCGCCGGCCGGCTTGCGAATGACCGTCCCGTTGAAAATAACGTTCTCCATCCGTTCCCCGCGGAGCACGGAGGATCGCTGCTCGCCAAGCACCCAACGAAGAGCGTCCACGATATTCGACTTGCCGCAACCGTTCGGACCGACAACGGCGGTTACGCCGGGCGCAAAATCCAGAGTCGTCGTCTTCGCAAACGACTTGAAACCGGTAATGTTGAGGGAAAGCAGTTGCATCGTGTCAAGTACTCTCGAAAATCTTCACATCATCTATGCGTCAAGTATCTCTCTAAGCAATCCGTTTACAATCTTAGGATTGGCCGATCCCTTGGTGACTTTCATGGCCTCACCCATGAAGAATCCGAGCAGGTTTTTCTTGCCGGACTTGTATCGTTTCACTTCCTCAGGATGTCCGGCCAGAATCTGCTCCACAATCCGTCGCAGCTCATCGGTGTCCGTCGTTTGCGCAAGGCCCTCGCCTTCGATGATTTCCCGAGCACTGCGACCGTCCTCGAGCATTTTCCAGAATACGTCCTTGGCGGCGGAAAGCGATACGATATCCGCCTGCACCGCTTGGATCAGTTCCGCCAACGCTGGCGGAGGAAGCGGGAACTCCCTCATCCCCCAGCCCCGTTCGGAGAGTGCGCGTCTCACTTCTCCCTGCATCCATGCCGCCGCTGATCGCGGATCAATTCCCCGGTGTATCAGCGTCTCAAAGTAGTCTCCCAAACCGCGATCTGACGCCAGCACGGATACCGCTTCCTCATGAAGCTTCAATTCCTCACGGTACCGACGGCGACGCGCATCGGGCAGTTCGGGAAGTTGCCGTCGAATCCGCGCCAATTCCTCCTCCGACACCGCAACCTCGACGAGATCCGGCTCGGGGAAATACCGGTAATCATCCGATCCCTCCTTGCGGCGCATGGGACGAATCTCCTCCAGAGTTTCATCCCACAGTAGGGTCTGACGAATCACCGTTCCGGTGGAAGTATACAGTTGAATCTGGCGTTCCCGCTCGCTGCGAATTGCCCGCTCAACGGCACGAATGGAATTCAGATTCTTGATCTCCGTGCGCTCGTTTAGGGATTCCTGGTCCGATGGGCGTACGGAGATGTTCACGTCGCAACGCAGCGATCCCCGCTCCATGTTGCCGTCACAAACGCCGACGAAGCGCAATAGCCCACGAATCGTTCCGACGAAGGCGCCTGCCTCAAGTTCCGTGCGGAAATCCGGTTCGGTGACAATCTCCACCAGGGGAACACCGCAGCGGTTCATGTCCACGATAGTGGAGCCGTCATCCTGATGAAGAGACTTCCCGGCATCCTCCTCGATGTGGGCGCGGGTGATGCGAATCCGCTTGGTTCCCCACTCCCCCTCGATATCCACCCATCCGCCGGTGCTGAACGGCTCGTCGTACTGTGAAATCTGATAGCCCTTGGGAAGATCAGGATAGAAATAATTCTTACGGTCGAATTTGCTGCGCGGATGAACTGTCGCGTTGAGAGCAAGAGCCAACAGTGCCGCTTGTTCCACTACGTTTCGATTCAGAACCGGTAAGGCTCCCGGCATTCCGAGACAAGTGGGACAAGCCAACGTATTGGGCGATTCTCCGTAGCGATTCGGACAGCGGCAGAACGCCTTGGTCTCCGTCAGCAGTTGCGCATGAATCTCCAAACCGACAATCAGTTCGTAGTTCACGACGCAGCCTCAGCCTGTATTTTTTCAACTTCTTTCCCCAACTGAAGGAGAAGCGTTTCCGAGAAATGAGGTCCCATGATCTGCAGTCCGATGGGCAAACCCGAAGCATCCTTCCCTACGGGAACCGATATCGCGGGAATACCCGCCAGATTCGCCGGAACCGTATACACGTCGGAGAGATACATGGCCAACGGATCGTCGAGTTTCTCGCCGATCCGGAATGACGTCGTCGGGCTGGTGGGTGTGACGATTACGTCCACCTCGTCAAAGGCTCGCTGAAAGTCTTCCAGGATCCGTCGGCGGACCTGCTGGGCCTTCCGATAGTACGCATCGAAGTATCCGGCGGACAAGACAAACGTCCCCATCATGATTCGCCGCCGAACCTCGGGACCGAATCCTTCTCCCCGAGTCAACTCATAGACTTCGGCGAGTTCCTCCGCCTTTTCGTGCCGCCAGCCGTAGCGGGCACCATCGTAGCGCGCGAGATTCGAGCTGGCCTCGGCCGTCGCCAGGATATAGTAGACGGGAATTGCATAGCGGGTATGGGGAAGCGAGATCGCCCGCACCGCATGCCCTCGATCTTTCAACGAATGGATAGCGGATTCCACCGTGTTTCGAACGTCGGACGAAATCCCCTCGACGAAGTACTCGGATGGAACGCCCATTCGCAGCGAACGATTCAACGGCGGCAGACCGCCATTGCATTCGGGCGGAGGAACATGCGCGCTGCTCGAATCTCTTGCGTCCACTCCCGCCATCACACAAAGAAGATTAAACAGTCCTTCGCAGGAGATGGTCAACGCACCGATTTGATCGAGCGACGATCCATAGGCCACCAAACCGTAGCGTGACACTCGGCCATAGGTGGGTTTCAGCCCGGCCACGCCGCAGAACGAGGCCGGCAGACGAACACTCCCTCCCGTATCGCTACCGAGAGCCGCATGCACAACGCCCGAGGCGACGGCCACGGCGCTCCCGCCCGAGGAACCGCCGGCCACGCGCTCGGTATCCAGCGGATTGCGAACGGCGCCGAAGATCGTGTTCTCGGACGAAGAACCCATCCCGAATTCGTCCAAGTTTGTTTTCCCGATAACGATCGCGCCCGCCTCCTCCAGTCTTTGTACGGCCGTTGCCGAAAAGCGACTCTCGAAATTCTCCAGCATTCGCGACGCGCAAGTAAGACGCACGCCCTCGATGGCGATGTTGTCTTTCACGGCAAGAATCCATCCCCCGAGCGGCGGTGATTGTCCGCTGCGAAAAGCGTCACGGACATTGAGCGCAGCGCGGCGGGCGCGTTCCCGCATAATCGTCACGAACGCCCGCAAGGATTCCTTCTCATGCGCCAGCGATAATGCTCGCTCAACCGCCTCAGGAATCTGATTGGGGTGGCTCTGGAGATACTCTGGGCTGGGCAGCATCGTGAGGTTGTACGGTAACCGAAGTGCGTTCGCTTTCGGTGGATGACGTGGAACTCGGGTGGATCGGCGGTTTGTCTCCGCCGGCGTTTTCGACTCCCGCCCGAACCTCGTACATTGCCTGACGAAACATGGCGAGGCTCCTGCCGAAAGCGCGGGCGGCATCGGGAAGACGCTGGCCACCGAACAGCAGCAGAATCACCAACGCGACAATCAGCAGCTCCGACGCACCGATATTCATGAATGTACCGAAGGAGAAATCGCAGCCGGCGACGGATTCGATCGCGGGGATCGCCGGATGTGACAAGCCATCGAGTGAAAGACAGCCGCACCGTCCGTAAGTCCGACCAGCGGATCGCAGGCCCGCTCGGGATGCGGCATCAGCCCAAGAACGTTACCTTCTTCGTTCACGATTCCGGCGATTCCGCGCGTGCTTCCGTTGGGATTGCCGTCGGGAACGTCGGGCCGGACCGGGCCGGAATAGCGGAAGACGATACGTCCTTCGGACTCGAGGGCTTCAATCGTTGCGGGATCCGCCACGTAGCAGCCTTCGGCGTGAGCAATGGGAATCCGCAGTGTCTGTCCCAGTGAATACTCGGACGTGAATGCCGTACCGTTGTTCTCCACGCACAGCGAGACCACTCGCGACACAAACTTCAGCGAACGATTCCGAATCAAGGCTCCGGGAAGCAGACCCGCTTCACAAAGAATCTGGAATCCGTTGCAAATACCGATGACCAATCCACCGTGGCGGGCAAAGCGGCGGACATCGTCCATGATCGGGGACAGCTTGGCCAATGCGCCGGCCCGAAGGTAATCGCCATAGGAAAATCCACCGGGAATCACCACCGCGTCACATGGATCCAACATACGTTCCTTATGGAACACGTTTCGCACTTCATAGCCAAGAACGCGACCGATCGAATCCAGCGCGTCGTGATCGCAATTTGAACCCGGAAACGTGATCACCGCACAGATCACGGAACCTCCACACGGTAGGTCTCGATCACGGGGTTGGCGAGCAACGTTCGACCGACGTCATCCAGCAGACGGGACGCCTCTTCGCGCGACATGTCGGACAGATCAAACTCCACGAGCTTGCCGATGCGTACGTTTCGCACTCGCGATTCGCCGCGGTTCTGCAGGAATCCACAAACGGTCTGGCCCTGCGGATCCAATACGCCCGGTTTGTAGGTGACGAAAACGGTGGCTTTCAACGCTGACCTCGAGATGTTGTTGCGGACTCCACTCCGGATTCTTCCGGACGACGGCTGAACGATCGCGCACGGGCAATGCGTACGGCACCGGCGATGAATCCGACCAAAGCAATAACGACGAAGACTGGAAACGTCAATAAACGCGGACTGACGGCCATCGCGATCAGAGCCGCAAACAAGAAGATCAATTTCGCAAGGTTGTGGCCCGGCTCACGTAGCGAAAGCCTCGGCAAGCCCGGCATCGGGAAACGGCTGATCATCAGCACACTGGTCACGATGACCAATAGAGTCAGCACAAAGACGTCTCCCACTCCGCCCCACAGGAACAGATTCATGATGACAAACGATGCGAGCAAACAGCCGTGCAGCGGAGCACTCAGACCGATAAAATCATGCTCGCCCACGGGAGCAGAAGCAGTGAACCGCGCCAATCGAATCGCCGCAAACAACGCTGAGATGAAAGCGATCAGAACTCCCCAGAACTCAAGACTGCTAAGCGCTGTCGTGTAGATGAGAACGGCCGGAGCCACTCCAAACGACATCATGTCGGCCAGAGAATCGAAATACACGCCAAACCGCGATCCGCTACCGAAGAAGCGCGCCGCCTTTCCGTCAAATGCATCGAAAACCGCAGCCAGAATAATCAACCAGGCGGCAAGATCGGGCCGCCCCGTGGTAGCGAGTAGGATCGAAAGCAAACCGCAAAAAGCATTGGCGGAAGTCAGTCCATCGGCGATGCGATTTTTCACGCTTCGTCTTCCATTCGTCTCAAGTGACCGATCACCGTCTCACCGGCCCTGACGCATGCTCCGCGCTTGATGGCGAGCTCACTGGCGGGCGGCATGAATACGTCCATTCGCGATCCAAAATAGATGATACCGAAACGTTCGCCGCACGTCACGTCGTCTCCTCGTTGAATGCGACATGACAGTCGGCGAGCGAGGAGTCCTGAAACCTGCCGCCATGACACCATGCCATGGGGCGTGCGGCTCACTACGTCAATGCGAGCGTTCTTGTCTGCGGCATGAGCCGTGAAAGCAGGCCGGTAGGAACCCTTGTGGGATACGACGGATTCGACCGTGCCCGACGCCGGAACGCGGTTGACGTGCACGTTGAGAATCGAGAGGAAGATCGCCACGTGCCATCGGCCGTCGTCCAGCTTCCCCGCCTCGATAACACGACCGTCGGCGGGCGCGACCACAAGATCGTCTCCGGAAGGCGGACAGCGCTCGGGATCGCGGAAAAACCACAACAAGCCAAGCGCAACAAGCACGGCCGCGCTTCCCATTCCACTGGCTATTCCACTTCCCCAAGTTGCGGAGATCGCGAATCCTGCAGCGGCCAGCAACAGAACGGCTAACACGACCGGAATTCCTTCAGGTGCGAGGCGCATGAACTACTCCGCCACGACGTTCTTACTACATCGCACGGGTAAGCCGATCATGCAATTCGCGGTAGGTCTTCTCGATTCCGGACAAATCCTGAAGATAGCGATCTTTGTCGAGGCGGCGATTCTTTCGTTTGTCCCAGATTCGGCACGTATCCGGTGAGATTTCGTCGCCGATGCAAACATGATCGTTGACGACTCCAAACTCGAGACTGAATTGCGCCAGTGACAGACCGCGACGGTCGAAGAGCGATTTCAGAATCGCATTCGCTTTGGATGCCATGCGACAGATGGCTCGCACATCATCCATCTTTGCATATCCCAGAGCGAGTGCATGCGTCTCATTGATCTGCGGATTGCCCAGCTTGCGGTCCTTGAGATAATATTCTACGATGGGAAAGTCAAGGGACTGTCCATCTTCGAGCGCAAACTGCTCTGAGAGCGGTGGAGCCGCAATATTATGAACCACCACTTCAATGGAAATCATTTTCAGTCGGCGAACCAACAGTTCGCCGTCGGAAAGCTGCTCGACAAAGTGAGTTGGCACGTGATAGTTTTCGAGGTACTGCAGCAGGAATCCGGAAATCGAGGCATTGACACTGCCCTTTCCCGACACCCGCGCTTTCTTGGATCCGCCCCAATCGAGGAAGTCATCCTTGAACTCGAGGATCGCAAGGTTGTCGCGGTCCGTCGCATACAAGCGCTTCGTACGACCTTCAAACAACAACTCGCGCTTTTCCAAGTTCGCCCTTTCCGTTTCAATCACGTATCAGTCTTCGAGAATATCCAACCGACGCAGAACCTTCTCCGCCATGTCGTATCGCGGTTCAACTCGAACCAGCTCCCCCATACGCTCGGCACCGAGAGCCTCCCGGACTTCCGAATCGTTCAGCAACTCGTCGAGGAATTTCGTCTTCGTGTCGAGCACTTTGTGGGCGGCCGCCTGCACGTGCGAGTAGGCCCGTTCGCGCGTCCATCCGGTCTCCGTCAACGCCAAGAGCACGCGTTCCGATGCCAGAAGCCCGTGCGTCATGTCAAGATTCTCCTGCATGCGCTCCGGGCGTACATCCAAGCCGTCCAAGACCCGAATCAGAATATGCAGCATGTAGTCGAGAGCGATACAGGCATCCGGAAAAACTACTCGCTCAGCCGAGGAGTGCGAAATGTCTCGTTCGTGCCACAGCGATACGTTTTCCAGTCCCACCATCGCGTAGCCGCGCAGCAGTCGCGCCATCCCGCACAATCGCTCGCAGAGAATCGGATTTCGCTTGTGGGGCATCGCCGAAGAACCCTTCTGCTTCTTCCCGAACGGCTCGAAGGCTTCAGCAACCTCGGTACGCTGCAGGTGGCGCACTTCAGTGGCGATTCGCTCCACGGTGGACGCGATCAGCGCAAGCAAACTCAGAAACTCGGCATGACGTTCACGAGCCACGATCTGAGTGGAGATCGGTGCAGCGCCCAATCCTAGGCGTTTCATCACCGCCTCTTCCAGCTCGGTATCGGTATGGGCATAGTTCCCGACGGCGCCGGAGAGCTTTCCAACCAGCACTCGTTCCAACGTCTGCCACATGCGCGTCTCGTGCCGCGCAAATTCATCTTCCCAAAGCGCGAACTTGAGGCCGAACACCGTCGGTTCCGCATGGATGCCGTGCGTTCGACCCACCGTCGGAGTGTGACGGAATTCGCGGGCTCGCCGCGTCAAGATCAACCGAATCGCCGCCATATCATCGAGCAGCAACGCCGCCGCATCCTTAATCTGCAGCGCGAAGGCGGTATCGAGAACGTCGGACGACGTCAGTCCTTGATGGATGTATCGCGAGTTCGGCCCCACGTACCGTGCGATCACCGTCAGAAACGCGATGACGTCATGCTGGACGTCGGCTTCGACTTCGGCGATCTCATCGGGCGAGAACCGCGCCGTGTTTCGGATGTGAGCGCAAACATCGGCGGGAATGCCACTGCGCTCCGCCCTTGCTTCGAGAACGGCAAGCTCAACTTTCCACCAAGCCTCGAAACGGGCTTGATCCGTCCATAGTCGAGCCATCGGTTCACGGGAGTATCGAGTGATCATCGTTGCGCCTCGGATTCGTCCGGCGGGAGCGGTGCCAATGTCACCTTCACTTCATAAACCTTTTGCTTCCGATAGATCTTGATGATCAGCGTGTCACCAACCCGCAAATCTGTGCTGCGCAGGATCTCCTTGGCCGCGCGGGCCGAATCCACCGGACGTCCGGCGATCTCGACAATCACATCTTCGATGTGGATTCCGGCCTCGGCCGCCGGACTACCCGGCTCGACGCCCGTCACTTCCGCGCCATGCGGTTGATCCAAACCGTGGATGCGGGCTCGCGTCCACGTCAGATCGCGAGCGCGAATGCCGATCCAATAGTTGCGGTTAACTCCGCCCTTGAGAAGATCGTCAATCGCCGCCGAAATCCGGTTGGAGGGAATCGCAAACCCGATTCCCACCGATCCGCCGGACTCCGAAAAGATCAGGGTGGTCATGCCGACGGCTACTCCTTCGGCATTGAGCAGCGGACCGCCCGAGTTGCCGCGATTGATCGCCGCGTCCGTCTGAATCATCTCGGAGTAGATTCGGCCGTCAATCTCGCTCTTGAAGTCGCGTCCCAGTGCCGATATCACTCCCACCGACACCGACGGTTGATCGTTCACGTTGAACAGTCCGTACGGATTTCCCAGGGCGATCACCCACTCTCCGACAATACTCTCATCACTATTCCCGAGCGGGATCACCGGCAGGTCTTGCGCGTCAATTTTGAGCAAGGCCATATCGAGCAGCGGGTCCGTTCCCACCACCTTCGTTACGTATCGCTGACGAGAAGTGGTCGTAACCACCACCTCCGTGGCATTCCGCACGACGTGTTCATTGGTAACGATGTAACCGTCGGAACTGATGAGGAATCCGGATCCCAGGTTCTCTACGCGACGCTTGATCGTGCGCGGCCACATTCGTTCATCGAACAGCATCCAACTCAAGGGATCGGAAGGCAACCAGGGATTACGAACCTCCCGCACTTGAACGACGTTGATACCCACTACCGCATCGGACGTCCGGGCAATGGCGCGAGTGATGGCATTCGTTCGATGGTCGGCGATTTCTTCCTGAAGAAGAACTCGACGGTCGAACTCCTCCGGGGAAAGCGAAGGAATAGCCATTTCCGAGTCAGCCCTCTGCGACGCGGACTGCTCCGAGGCGATATCCGTATGCGTCATCGCCTTGAGCGATTCGATGTCCCGCTCTAAATCTCGATTGCGGTTGAACTGGTAAATAACCAGCAGTCCGGCAATCAGACCGACGATGAAAAAATTAAGGAACTTCCACATAACTCCGCCACACCCTCTCCAGACGGGCGCGGACCTCTTCCGACCATGATTCGTATCCCACGGCCATGAGGGTCAATCCGTGTGCGGGAGCCTTGGGTCCCGCTTGCCGGACGTCTTCGGCCAAGAGAATTCTCTCAATATCCTGCGGATCCCGGCGACCGCGACCCACCTCTACAAACGTTCCCACCAGTAGCCGAACCATCCCGTGAAGAAAGCGATTGGCTGCGATACGGAACTCGAGGTGTGGACCGTGTTCCCGCCATTCCGCGTGATGCACCGTGGAGAGATAGTGAAGCTCTTTCTCGCTTTCATGCGCGAACGATCGGAAAACTCGCTCTCCGACGATCAAGCCGGCAGCACGCTGCATCGGGACCGGATCCAGTCGAAATGGACACCACCACGAATACGAGCGACCGACGGCCAAGGGACGAAGTGCAATCCGATAGCGATAGGCTCGCCACTGCGCGCTATAGCGCGCATGGAAACGATCGTCCGCGATCCGGGTATCGGTAATTCGCACATCCGGCGGCAGGAGGGAGTTTAGCGCCTTCGTGATGACTTCCGGCGGGCGCTCTCGATGAACCGTGAAGTGTGCCACTTGACCGAGCGCATGAACTCCGGTATCCGTTCGCCCCGCCGCCATCACAACCGTCGGTTCGCCGAAAAGTTGGAGAACGGCGTTCTGCAAACAACCCTGCACCGTCCGCACGTCCGGTTGAACCTGCCAGCCGGCGAAGTCGGCTCCATCGTATTCGAGGTTGAGCCGGTATCGGGTTACAGCTCGCGAATGCATGGCCGGGCCGTGCTCACCGACTACATCCACGGTGCAATGGCACAAGTCAATACAAATATAACTGTTACAATAAGTTCGGCAGGCATCACCGGATGAGTGTGAAGCGCCGTTCGGACAATTCGAGGATCGTAGCCGCGTGCCTCCAGAGCGAAAGTCACATGATCTGCCCGTCGGAAGGCGGTCATGAGAAGGGAAAACAGCACTGTACGGACCTGCCGCAGTCGCGCAACTCTCCCCCCCATCCGGTCAAGTCCCCGCGCTGCATGGGCCAATCGGATACGACGATACTCCTGCTCGAGAAATGGCACAAATCTAAGGGCCAGCGTTACCACTAGTTCGGTCTGGGTCAAGGCGGAACGGCCGAGCTTCATACGACCGAGAAGCCGACCCACAGCCTTCCCGTACTGCTGAGGTGAATGCAAGTCGAATAGTACAACCGTAACCGAGAGAATAAAAGCCAAACGCAGAGTGAAAAACACCGCCGCAAGAATACTCTCGGACGTAATTCCAATTCGAGGAAATTCTGCTAAACCAACCGAATCATGGCCACTTAGAAAGACATGGAATAGTCCGGTCAGCAGCAGAAATGGCCATAGGCGAAGAACCCCCCGTGTCACATTCCATACCGAAACTCTCATTGTGACAATAGCCAGCAACCATATTCCGGCCAGAAGAGTAAGCCCCTCAGCCCGGCTTATCAGAACCAAGCTCACGAGGAAAGCGATCCCGCCTCCGAGAAGACATAATGGATGGGGAGCCCGGCGCCGTCGCTGAGTAACTTGTGAGTTCATATCTCTTTAAATCTATCTAATATACACATCCCACGTGCGAGAGTCAAGCGAACCCTCTCAGTTACACAAGGGAGAAAATCGCCCCGAACAGAGCTCGGGGCGAATGTCATCAGGGTGTGTTTCGACTGCAATCAGGCAAAGAAAAAGTCTGTTTCGATTACTCCATTTTCAGGCGAGTCGGAACCGTGAACCGCATTGGTTTCGATGTTTGTTCCATATTGTCTGCGAATGGTTCCCGTATCGGCTTTTTTGGGGTCCGTGGAACCGATTACCTTTCGCCAATGTTCAACGGCGTTCTCACGTTCCAAACGTCCCACAACCACCGGGCCGCTGGTGATGTACTTGATCAGCGCGGGGAAAAACGGCCGTTCCTTGTGAACGGCATAGAAAGACCCTGCTTGCTCAGAGGTCAATTGCAGCATTCGTAACCCGGTGATCGCGAAGTTCTCCTTTTCAACCCGCGCGATAATGTCACCTACATGGTGCGCCGCCACCGCATCGGGCTTGATAATCATCAGTGTCTTTTCCATGAGTCGGGTGTGCTGTCCTGTAGCGTTGCTATCGTTTCAGAGCTTTAGCCATCGTGGCGCCGATATCTCCGGGCGAATCAGCCACGAAAATTCCGGCATCCCGCAGAGCCTTGATTTTTTCGGTTGCGGTGCCTTTCCCCCCCGCGATAATCGCTCCGGCATGTCCCATGCGACGGCCGGGAGGAGCGGTCAAGCCAGCGATGAACGCCGCCACCGGCTTGCGGAATTCCTTCTGGATGTATGCCGCCGCTTCCTCTTCCGCGGAGCCGCCGATCTCACCGATCATCACCACGGCTTCGGTCTGCGGATCATCCTTGAAGAGTCTCAGTGCGTCCATGAACGAAGTGCCGTTGACGGGATCACCGCCGATTCCGATACAGGTGGATTGTCCCAGCTTGCGGTCGCTGAGTTGTTTCACCGCTTCGTAGGTAAACGTACCCGAACGGCTGATGACGCCGCACTTGCCCGGCTGGTGGATGAACGCGGGCATGATGCCCATCTTGCCGATTCCGGGAGAAATCACTCCGGGACAATTGGGACCCACCATCCGGCAGGCGGATTTGTTCAGAGCGTTCTTGACTCGCACCATGTCCCGCACCGGCACTCCCTCGGTAATCGCAACGATTATTTTCAATCCGGCGTCAATCGCTTCGAGCATCGCGTCGGCGGCGAAGGCCGGCGGAACGAAGATCACCGAGGCATTGGCGCCGGTTTCGCGAGCGGCTCGTTCGACGGTGTCAAAGATGGGGAGTTTACCTTCCCATTTCTGGCCGCCCTTGCCCGGCGTGACTCCGGCAACCACCTTAGTATTGTATTCGAGCATCTGAGTAGTGTGGAAGGTTCCCTCGCCGCCCGTGATGCCCTGAACGAGGATGCGAGTATCTTCCGTAAGTAGTATGGCCATGAAACGGCTCCAATCAGCAGATTATCGTGTAACGTTTTCCGGTCGCGACCTGTATTATGCCTTCACCGCCGCGACGGCTTTCTTGGCAGCATCGGTGAGATCCGTAGCGACAACAAAGCTCAAGCCGGATTCACTCAGCATCTTGGCGGCGACGTCCGCGTTTGTTCCTTCGAGACGGATGACGACCGGCACGGAGATCTTGGTCTTTTTCACGGCTTCGATTACGCCGCCCGCTACGCGGTCACAGCGGACGATTCCGCCGAAAATGTTGATGAGTACGGCGCGAACGTTTTTATCGGAAAGAATGATGCGGAAACCTTCGGCAGTCGTCTCGGCGCTGGCCGTGCCACCCACATCAAGGAAATTGGCGGGCATTCCGCCGTGCAGTTTGATGATATCCATCGTCGCCATCGCCAAGCCCGCACCGTTGACCATGCAGCCGACGTTTCCGTCGAGTTTGATGTAGTTGAGATTGGACTTGGACGCTTCGACTTCGGCCGGATCCTCTTCGGTCAGATCGCGCATCGCCACCACGTCCGGGTGACGGAACAGCCCGTTGTCGTCCAGATTCACCTTTGCATCCAATGCGATGATCCGCCCGTCGCCCGTTTCCACCAGCGGATTGACCTCTACCAAACTGGCATCGGCATCCTCAAAGGCTCGATACATGGCGGTGAAACAATGGATCGCGCTTTTAAAAGCCGCTCCCGACAGTCCGAGTGCGAATGCCAGACGGCGCGCATGAAATGCTTGGAATCCGGTCGCCGGATTGACGTGCACCTTGACGATTTTCTCGGGCGTTTCGGCGGCGACCTTCTCGATTTCCATACCGCCTTCGGTGGAAACCATGAAAACGTTTTGTGCGACGGCCCGATCGAGCAGGAGTCCCGCATATAACTCGCGGCGGATATCCACACCTTCCTCGATCAGGAGACGCAACACCTTCTTCCCTTCCGGTCCGGTCTGGTGAGTAACGAGTTGCATGCCGAGAATCTGCGCGGCATACTGCCGGACTTCTTGCTCGTTCTTCGCGAGTTTCACTCCCCCGCCCTTGCCGCGTCCGCCCGCGTGAATCTGGGCCTTCACCACCACCGGAAACTTGCCGAGGCCGCGAGCGATGTCGAGAGCTTCGTCCACCGAGAACGCCACCTTGCCTTTCGGCACCGGCACGTCATGGCGGGCCAGAATCTCCTTGGCCTGATGTTCGTGAATCTTCATCTTGACTCCACGCCCTTATCTGAAAACTCCACGTCGCCGCCGGATCAAGTGTCAGTCCGGGACGATGGTGGTACCACTTTTTCCATCCAGACTTTCGACGAATTTCGACAAATCGCAAATAATGATGCGCTGTCCACCCGATTTCAAGAAAGAGATCGCCGCTTCGATCTTGGGTCCCATGCTTCCCGGCGGGAAGTGACCTTCGGCAAGATATTGCTCCGCTTCCCGGAGTGTCATTCGAGAAAGGTTGCGCTGGTCGGGCTTGCCGTAGTTCACAGCCACGAATTCCGTATCGGTCAGGATGAACAGTTCCTGTGCACCGATATCGCGCGCCAGAACCGCCGAGGCTCGATCCTTGTCAATCACCGCATCCACACCTTCCAGCCAACCGTCGGATTCACGGTACACCGGAATTCCTCCCCCGCCGGCGGCAATCACGATTTCGCCGCGTCCCACCAGTCGAGCAAGGGTAGATCCGTTGAGAATCTGCAGCGGCTGTGGGCTTCCCACCACTCGTCTCCAGCCGCGCGAACCATCCTGCTTGACCACCCACCCTTCCGTCTCCGACAACTTGCGCGCTTCGTCCTCACCGTAAAACTGGCCGATGTATTTCGTCGGATTCCGCAGCGCCGGGTCTTCGGGATCCACCACGACCTGCGTGACGATGGTGACCACTTGCCGCTCAACACCCCGACGCAGCAGCACATTCTGAAGGCATTGCTCGATCATGTAGCCCATGCCGCCTTCCGTGTCGGCCACGATAATCCCAAGCGGAAGAATCGGCGCTCGTCCTTTGGTAAGCTCAACCCTCAGAAGGGCATTGCCGACCTGCGGACCGTTGCCGTGGGTGATCGCCAAGCGATAGCCCCGTTGGATCAGTTCAGCAACTCCCGTCAACGCTTCGCGTGTGTGGCGGAATTGGTTGGGGATCGTATCAGGCTCTTTCGGGCTGGAAATCGCATTTCCGCCCAAAGCCACGACCGCAATGGGTGATTTGTCTTGCCCTTGGGGCTGCAAATGTTCCTCTATCCGAGTCTGCTTTGTACCAGTCGTCACAAAGAAGAGCTTTTAATATATCAGACTGCCACAAGAATGTCAAGTTAGCCGTCGGTGGTACGCAGCTCACGCAACTCCTTTTCCCTGCGTACTTCCAGTTCCTCAAGCCGAAGCGCCGCCTGCTCCCAGAGCTCGATGAGAGAGGGCAATTCCTTCCGAATCCGATCATATTCCGCCATCAGCGACCGGCACCGTTCCGGGTCCCGATAGAGACTCTCATCGGCAAGTACGGGTTCGATCTCAAGCTTACGGGACTCGTGGCGATCAATGTTTCGTTGAATCTTCTCCAGTTCCTTGCGCGCTTGTCGGATTCCCTCGGAGTGGCGGTTTCTCACGTCCGCTTCGAGGCGCTTACGTTCCCGTTTCTGATATCGTCCATCGGGAACCGGTTGCTCGGTTGCTTCGTGGAGACGACCTTCCCCCGATTGCAGAGCGTCTCCCGCCAAACCCTTCCGCTCGAGGTACTCCGACAAGCTCCCCGGATAATCCTGCAATCGTCCACCTTCCAACTCCATAATCCGTTCCACCAAACGGTCAAGGAAATACCGATCGTGACTGACAACGATCAGGGTTCCGTCATACTCCTTGAGGGCACTCAGCAGCACGTCCTGTGAAGTCATGTCCAGATGATTCGTCGGCTCATCAAGAATCAGCAGATTGGCCGGACGGAGAAGCATCTTGGCCAGGGCCAACCGAGCCTTCTCGCCGCCCGACAGAACCGATACTTTCTTGAGAACGTCGTCGCCGGAAAAGAGAAACGCGCCCAGAAGCTTCCGGAGTTCATTCTGGGTCGGTCCGTGCGATTCGGATTCCATCTCCTCAAGCACGGTGCGGCGGGGATCAAGGTGGAAGTCGGCTTCCTGAGCGAAATAATTAACCTCCACGTTGTGCCCGAGCTTGACGCTGCCGCCGGTCGGTTGCTCAATACCCGTAATCAGCCGGCAGAGCGTGGACTTGCCGGCCCCGTTGACGCCGACCAGAGCGACCTTCTGACCTCGCGCAAGCACCAGGTCCAGTTCGCTGAACACCGGAATGGAACCGTAGTGGTGATGCAGGCCGATGAATTCGAGAACGATTCGGCCGCTGGGCGGCGCGGGTGGAAAACGAAACCGAACTTGGCGGGCTGAACTGCTCAGCCTGACCTGTCCGAGTTTTTCGAGGGTCTTAATCCGGCTTTGTACTTGACTGGCCTTGGTCGCCTTGTATCGGAATCGTTCGACGAATCGCTCGATCCGCTTGCGTTCGTCCGCGATTCGAGCCGCCTCCGCCTCCAACTGCTCCTCCCGCAGCGCGCGCGCCTTCTCGTAGGCCGAGTAATTCCCCTCGTAGAGGATCAGTTCCCCGTGGTCAATCTCGGCGATACCATCCGTAACGCTGTTCAGGAAACGGCGGTCATGGCTGACGACGATCAGCGCGCCATCGTAGCGAGTCAGATAGCCTTCCAACCACAACAGGGCGGGCAAGTCAAGATGATTCGTCGGTTCGTCGAGTAGGAGGAGATCGGGATCTTGCAGAAGAAGCTTGGCCAGAGCGATGCGCATCTGCCAGCCGCCGGAAAACTCTTCCACGCGACGTCCGTGGTCGGTATCGCGAAAGCCTAATCCCTTCAGCACCCGAGCCACTTTCGCTTCCGCCCGATAGCCCTCGAGATCCTCCCACCGGTGTTGAACCACGCCCAAACGTTCGATCAAATCCACGTCATCGGGAGTCCGGTCGAGTCTTCCGTGAAGCTCGGAAAGTTCAGATTCGAGTCGCGGCAAGTCCGGAAGACCGTTCCAGGCTTCGGCGAACAGCGTTCGACCGGAGTGAGTTACTCCTTCTTGAGGAAGATATCCGGCGGCAAGATCGCGGGTTCGCTCCACCCGGCCGTCCGTAGGCTCAGTGACACCGAGCATGATCCTGAGTAGGGTGGTTTTGCCCGCTCCATTGGGACCGATGAGTCCGAATCGTTGACGCCGGAAGATGGACCACGACAGGGGTTTCAGCAGTATCTTCCCCGGTAAAACAAGGGCGACTTCATGAAGATGCAGCAGCCTCATGATCGTCTTGCCAAAGCTACCGGTCGTTTTGCCGATTGCATGCGCGTGCCGCCCTTGCCCAGCGCTTCGAGGTACACGATGTATAGACCGGTCGGAACGAATTGCCCTCCATCGTCGCGGCCATCCCAGAGTATTTCGCCGGAAAAACCCGCCGCCGCGTTGTTGGCAAGTCTTCTCACCGCACGACCGCGAACGTCGTAAATCTTGACATCAATCCGAGAATCGCCATGTTCGAGCCGAAAGCGAATGAAGAGTACGTCTTCGTGTCCGTCTCCATCGGGCGAGAACGGATTCGGCTCCAGTACAAGGAGTTGTCGAGGCATGCCCGTGGATGGCAGAGTCCGCGAGTTCGTTCGGCCCAGAGTCGAGCCTGTGCTGTCCAGCGATGCCGCCCAATTGAGGGGATCGTTGGACGCCGAGTACGCGGAGATGCGTTCGATGCTGACTCCCGCCTCACCGTTTCCCCACGATGGCCGATAGTCCACCCGGTCCACAAGCTGATGATGGGAGTCGAACAACACCAGTGAATCGCCGCTGTTGTTCAAGGTCACTTCGCCGGAATTCCAGATCATTACCGGCACGGTCGGCGGAATGTTCTCGAACAACACTTGCGAATCGGCGGCCAACACGATGAATTGCATCGGCGGCAGTACAATCTCCGGCAGGAGCTGCAACCGCGACGTATCGAGCAGCGCCGTTCCGTCGCCGAACCGCCAACCTGCGAGATTCCACGACAGTACGCTCGCATTGTAGAGCTCGATCCACTCGCTCCGTTGGGACTCGGGCTGATACATGATCTCGTTGATAACCAGCCAACTCTGAGCACCGGATGTACCGATGGCAATTGCCCACTCATCATTGCTGTGGCGATCATCCCGCCCGGACAGTTTCGCCACAAACGTGTGAATGGATTCATCAGGCAATGTCCAGTCGCGGCGAAACTCCTCCGAGTCACCGGGAGACAGAATCGCCGTAAGCCACCGATTCAGCACGTGGAGCGAGTCCGTTGTTCCACTGGGCTCTATCCGTTCGTAGAGAAATAAGGAATCTCGCATCGGTTGGAGTCCGACGTTTTCCACTCGCACGGTAATCTCGATTGTCTCCCCCACGCGCGCGTCAACAGGTGCGTAGGTCAGGGATGTAATCGCCAAGTCTTGTTCGGGAGGCGTTACGCTGTTTCGCCCTCCCGGAGTTCCCCCCAGAGTCACGGCTTCCGTCCAGTTGGAGCTGCCGTCTCCGGCAGTCGGCAGAATCTTTTCCTCTGATTGACCTTGCTCATTACCGAGAGTGTAGGTGTACGAAGAGACCGTCTGTCCTTGCGGACTGATCAGCGACACCGTCTCGGCCGTGCTGTTGGATAGACCACGGCTGCCAAACGTCGAGTTGTCTATGGTAACGACGAGCGCGTTCTCCGGAATGCGACCGTCATAGGTCGTGCTTCCATTCTCGAAATAGTCCGGGTCGAGAATGAGAACGTACCGATTGGACTGCACGAGAAGACCGTGCTCGAGGGCGATAACTCGATCCGTATCCGCTCCATCAGTTACCCGCCATCCGTCCAAGTTCACTGCATGGGGGCTATTATTGAAGAGCTCGATGTACTCATCATCGTTCTCATCGCCGCTCGGATTGTACATGATCTCATTCAGCGTCAGCCCCGGCGCCTCACTGGATAGCAATAGAAAACCGATGATCACAGAGATCGCAATACTACGCAAGTGATATATCCTCGATGTGACGGACTTTCGGTTCATGCTCGTCCCACCAAATGGATATCACGTCCACTCGACAGGGAGCGTTGATCGAATGACTCTTCGTATACGCGCGCACCAGAGCGTTCAACTTGCGCCGTTTTGCCGTATGCACGCGCGACTCGGGCGGAAGTGATCCTTGTGCACGAGCCGATTTCACTTCCACGAATACGTACATGTCTCCGCGGCGGCAAACGATATCGAGTTCGCCAAGCGGACACCGCCAGTTTCGTTCGACTATCCGATAGCCGCTGCGATGCAGATAATCGGTTGCCGCATCCTCGCCGGCTGCGCCAATCTCCGCATCGGTTGGCGGTGCTCCGCTACTGCGCGTCCGCCGCCGTTTGAAGAAGTTCCCGAACACCTTTGAACGTCCGCCGATGAATTGGGCAAGGTCCAAGCCGTTTGAGAGCGGTGCGATGCTGCTCCGTTGGATATCCCATATGACGCGCAAAACCGTAGCCGGGGTATACGCGATCAAACTCCTCCATAATTCGATCGCGATGCACTTTGGCCACGATGGAGGCCGCGCCGATCGTAGCCACCAGGGCGTCACCCTTGCGAATCGGCTTGACCAAACCACAGGCTTTGGGTGCATGAATGCCGTCTACTAAAATCATTTTCGGCACGTTATCGAGACCGGCAATCGCCCGCGTCATTGCAGCAAGTGACGCCTGCAATATGTTGAGTTCGTCAATTTCTTCGTGGGAACAGACGCCTACTGCATACTGGAGCGACTCTGTGATCGCGCGATAGCACGTTTCCCTTCTGCGTTTCGTCAGCGTCTTTGAATCTCGTGCCGACCAGACAGCTTCGCAATCGCGAAAGATCACCGCCGCCGCCACCACCGGACCCGCGAGCGGACCACGACCCGCCTCATCCACACCGCAAATCGGCGACAAACCGGCCTTCGTCAAGATGATCTCCAGCGGTTCGTCAGTCACCGAGAATCCCAAATCCGATAGGACAAGTGAAGTGGATTGGCTATGTACCATACAATCCCCACAAACGCGCGAATCTGCGAGCGGGTGATTCAATGTACTCCCAACGTCCGTCAACCGAGCGAAAATTCAACGACCCCTGTTCCGCGGTGGAATAAACCGTTGCTCCAATCCTCTGCAAGCGGTTGAGCACCGAAGGGTCGGGATGACCGAAACGATTGCCAACGCCGGCTGAGACAACGGCGATGCGTGGCGACGTCGCGCGTAGAAAATCAAGACATGAGGACGATTTGCTTCCGTGATGAGCGATCTTGAGCAGCTCGACGTTCAACGATTCTCCCCAACCAAGCAGATTCTTTTCGGTCATGCTGTCAATATCGGCGACCAGTAATGCCGTCGCACCTTCACATTCGAGTCGCAAGACGAGAGACTTTGCATTGTCGCTACGGGATTCATTCAGCGTCATCGAATCCGGCGAAAGCACCGTGAGAACCGTTCCCGGAGTCAGTTGAATCCGTTCGCCGATGCGTAGTTCCTGCCAGTTCACACCCTCTGCTTCCGCCGTCAGTCGAGTCTCCAGAAAGGTGCGAGTCTCTCCGGAGTCACGATTCGTAAGCACTCTTCCGACGGGAATCAGCCCCAGGATATCCGAGGTTCCCCCGATGTGATCATTATCGGGATGGGTCAGCACGACCGCATCGAGCCGCCGCACGTTGTTCTCTGCGAGAAAGGGAAGAATGCGATCGGCAGCCGACCAATCACCGTAGGCGGGGCCGGTGTCAATGAGCACGGCTTTCCGTCCGGCAGTTACGAGAATCGCGTCACCGTTGCCAACCGATAGGAAGGAAATCTCGGGATTGGGTGCGGCACCGTGAAAGACCGATCCCCAGGCAACAAGATTCGCCGACAGTAGAATCCCGGTGAGAATCCACTTGCCTCGCTGCATCGCAGCTCCCACGACAAATAGTCCCACACACGCGTAGAAAAACACCAGCAGTACCGTGGAAAACGAGGGAACCGCAGTGCTGGCAAGCGGCAAAGCGGCGAAGAATTCAACTGACTTGCCGAGAAGATAGGACAAGCCATCCAATGAAGCCGCAACGATTCGCGAAAATCCGGGAACAACGGCTTCTGTGAGCAAAAGCAGAACCGCCCATAGCAGCAGCACCGCAAATCCCGGAACGGCGATCAGATTGCCGAGCGCACCGATGAGTGGTACGCGATGAAACAAGAAACCCACCAGCGGTAGAGTCCCGACCTGTGCGCCAAGTGTAGCCGATCCCAGACTGACGACTCCGTGAACCCATGTTACCCGCGATCCGCCGATCACTCGCAGCATGTTCGTCCGCAGAAACGTAAAGCCGCCCACGATCCCCACAACCGCAAGATAGGAGAGCAGAAATCCGGCATCCAGAATATCGAGCGGCCGCCACAGAAGTTCAACAAGGGCGGCAGCGGCCACGGTGTTCAAAATTTCATATCTTCGATAGAGCAGATTGCCCAGAACAATGAAACCCGCCATCAGCGATGCACGGATCAGAGATGGCGCTTCTCGGCCCAGTTCCATGTAGAGCAAAACGGCCGTAAGAAGAAGCGCAAGGCGGAGTCCGCGGGGCAGACAGAGCGCGCCGGCCGCCGCCCAGATCATGGCGATCAGAAAACCGACGTTCATTCCGCTCAATGCGAAGACGTGACTGAGTCCGGTCAGGCGAAGCCGGTCTGAGAATTCCGGACTGAAGTCGCGGCGTTCTCCAAGAACAAGCGCCTTGCTCAGTGCGGCGGCATCGGGTGACAGTCTTCGATCGAAGGTCGCAACGATGAATGCGCGAATATCATCAACGATCCGGCGCACACTGAAACCCGGTGCCGGTTGACAAAGAACATCGGTCGCTTCGCAGCGGAGCACCGCCACCTCCTGTCGCACGAGGATTCCGATCATCCGGCCCATGCTCCCGGCAGCATAGGTGGCGCTCGAACGAAGCTCTCCCGCCGCATCCACTTGGTCGCCATAGCGAAAAGCGGATAGCGCGGCCGAATCGCCGAGAACTCGCACGGTCAGCGGCGCGCAGCGAACGATATGAGTATCGCCGAACAGCAGAGCGCGGTGCAACGTTACGCTTTGAACGTCGCCCCGTCCCTCCAGCGGGAACAAGACGCGACCGCTGACTCGTACCGGGGTGCTCTCGCCTTCAAGACGTTCCACCTCGCCTCGCACGTCTCTACCGATGGCGTCGGTGGCTCTCAGGCAGGCAAGCGACGCAACCGCGAGCATTCCCAAGACGATGGGAACGGCAAGCGGCAAACGTACAACCGCCGCCGCACCGGCCAGCACGAATAATCCGATGCAGACAGCGAGGAGCGGTAGTGGCGGCCAGATAAGGTACAGCCCCGCGGCAACGCCCGCGATCACCGACAGCATGAAGGGAAGAATCGGAACCTTGCGGAGCGTCCACGTTTCCCAAAGCCGCATCGCTTGCCTCACTGACGGTTGAGAGCTACGGCTTCTCCACTACGAATAATGTGGCGATTCCCGCCGACAGACGGATTTGTTTGCGACACGTAAGTCCGACTCCGGCGAATACGTGCGCCAGTTCCTCGGCGCTCAAGAAACCGGCCACCGTATTCGTAAGATAGGCGTAGGCCACGGCGTTCCGGGAGATTCGCGCGCCGATCGGAATCAACACTCGCTGCATGTACCCGCGGAATATTCGATCAATCCACCTCGAACGATCCGGTGTGAATTCCAGTATTACTCCCCGCCCGCCCGGTTTGAGAGTCCGACACAACTCCGACATTCCACCCGGCAGGTTCTCGAAATTGCGAATGCCGAAAGCGACCATGAAACCATCAAACGACGCATCGGCAAACGGAAGCCGCTCGGCCACGCCGCGCATCAGCAGGAACTGGCAGGGCTTGATGCATCCCGCTTTGGCATCGGCGCGAGTCAACATGGCCAACGCCGGGTCCACGAGAACGGTACGGATGTGGGGATTCACTTCGTGCGCGGTCAGAGACATATCCCCCGTGCCCGCGCCGCAGTCAAGAATCGTTTCTCCCGTTTGCGCGGCCAGATGCTTAATGGCCGTGCGTCGCCATCGCCGATCCACGCCTAATGACAAGAGATGATTGAGAAGATCATAAGTCGGAGAGATGCGGTCGAACATCTCCGCAACTTCACGTGCTGGAGTGCCGCTCACGGGATTCTCGGACTCCATTTCGTATTCATCGAGCGTGGGTACGGGATGGCCACCGAAAGTATCAAGCCGCAGTTGCCGCGAGGTAGGCGAGGAAAAGGGGAGCGGAAATCAATAGGGAATCGAAACGATCGAGAAGTCCGCCGTGACCGGGCAAGATTGCCGACGTGTCTTTGAGGCTGGACTCTCTTTTCATGAGAGATTCGAGTAGATCACCCGCCTGTCCTCCCAAACCGACGATGATCGGAAGCATGACGTAGTCCAGAGGCAAGGGAGAAACCCAGCCCAAACCAGCCAGGGCGGGCAGAATCAGCGAAGACCCGACAAAACCGCCCACAAATCCCTCCACCGTCTTATTCGGGCTTGCCTGAGTGAACAGCGGACGCCTTCCCGCATATCGGCCCACGAAGTAGGCGGCGGAATCACACATCCATGTCGCTACGAAAAGAATCACCAGAGCACCGGCCGGCTCCAGACGGACGAACCGGTTCACCGTGGCGAGGGGAATCCAGAACGCAAGGGGCAAAGCTATATAGAAGACATAGAGAGCCACGCCACTCAGGACGGCGAGGGGACGTCGCTTTGAAAAAAACAACCCCGCAATAAGCAGAATCCCCAGCACCGCTGCTGCGACGATCGTTGCCAGTTTGGAATCAGGAGCGATCAACAGAAAATCAACGGCGAGCGCCGCCAGAATCATGGCGGGCACAAGTGAGCGAATGCCGTCGGATCGCCACAGACGCAGCCACTCGGGCAGAATAGCGAGTTGCAGCGCCAGCACCAGCGCCACGACGTACCATTTGCCCAATCGAGCCACCGCCAGCAGAAGGGGGATGCCGACCGCGGCAATCAGGACTCGTTTGGCCAGATTACGCACTAATGGAATCGGCGTCCTCTGAGGGATTCTTCGGAGGGAGGCCAACCGGTTTCATCGGGCTCCTCTTCGAGAAGGTCTTCAACCGGCGCGCGTGAACCCAAGAGCTGCGCATCGGTGAGAAGAAAGCACGAAACCGAATCCGGTGGACCAAGTTTGCGCCGCAGCCGTTCGGCGAAAGACGAGTCGGGAAACAGCGCCAGCAGGCGGGTATAAATGACACGCGCGGAGTCGAAACGAGCAAATTCCTCCTCGTAGATATGCGCCTTGGCGAAAAGAGCCGTTTGTCCGGCGGTCGAAGTGGAATCGGTGGCGATAACCGCCGAGTACAGCTTCAAAACCGAATCCAACGGTGCTTCACTTTGAAAACGCGCGTACTCCGCCGCCTGGAGAGCCTCGACTTGCGGCGAAACCGGAATCACGATAAGGGGCAGACCCAATGCCTGCCGCGCGACATTGGCGGCGTCAGCGGAAACGCTATCGTCATCTACCACCGCCTGATAGTATTGCCGCGCTCGTTCGCTTATACCGCTGTCCTGCTCTGCACAGTAACTCGCGAGGTACAGATTTGCCTTCCAGCGAACTCGAGAATCAAAGGGAAAGTCGGCGGCAAGCCGGTAATAGTGCATCGCACTGTCCGGCTCTATCAGATTGTATTGATAGAACTCGGCCACGTGAAGGTATGCCAACTGAAGTTCTCTAAGGAGAGTCTCGCGGCGATCTTCACTGAGCGGAATCGGCGGCGAGGGTTGACCAACGGAGGGCGGTAATCCGACCTCTTCGCCGAGTTCAGAGGATTCCTCCGTCGAATCGGTTTCCGTACTGTCAGATGCCGCGCGCGCCGGCTGAATCGAATCGGGAACCGCCGTAGTCGTACTCCTCGGCTCCCCTGCCAAAGCGCTGTCGGCGGGCAAATCCGGTTCACCAAAGTGCAGGGATTCTCCGGTTTGAACGGAATCCAACGTACGGACTTCATCTTGTTCCGTCGGGATTTCCCCCGTCGGCTCCACGGGCGCTTCGGGTTGCGTTGAGTCTGCGGAAGTGGAGTCCCCCGACGGGGGCGCTTCCAATTCGGCGCGAATCTCGCTAATGCGTTCAATTGCCAACAGACCCTTCGAGATCAGCGCCAGCGCCGCGCGAGCCGAATCGGCGATTTCCGCCGCTGCTCCCGATTTGATGGTGCTGTCGAGGTGCGCCTTCGCTTCGGGCAAATTGGCAAGATGATCGCGATAGACCATCGCCATGCGGAAATGCGCCAATGCCCGCTGCTCACCGGTCGGATGCCGACGAACGTAGTCCGTGTAAAGTGCGATGGATTCGTCTATCCGCCCCGATTGAAGAGTCAAGTCGGCCAACTCAAGAGGGATGTCATCCGCGTGACTCAGAAATCGCGGGTTAGCCGACAGCTTTCTCAAGATCGTTCCGGCCTGCTCGTAATTCTGGATCCTCATCTCCGCGCGCGCCCAATAGACGAACGCGTTGTAAGCCTGCTCCCAATCCGTGGTTTGCTGAGTGACGCGGACGAAGGCATCCCGCGCCTCTTCATAGCGCCGTTGCGAGAATCTGCATAATCCGTAGTGATACATCGCATTCATCGCCTCGGCTCTGGGAGGACGCAACTGATACGCGGCATTGAACTGCTCCGCAGCGTCGTCCCACCGCTTCTGGTCCCGATAGAGAACACCCAACTGATAATGGAGAGCGGCGAGATCCGTATCGCGCTTGGCTTTGGGCAGACCATTCACGAGCAGTTCGATCGCTTGATCACGATTGGTCTGCTCCGCGAGCGTGCGCGCCCGGAAGAGAATCGCGGAGGGAATGTGCTTGCTCTTCGGGAACAGCGTCGTTAGCTCAGTGAACTTCCGGTCCGCCCGACCGAGTTCACCCAACCGATAGTACGAAACGCCCATCAGATACAACGCATCATCCACCCAGCGACTCTTCGGATAGAGTTCGAGGAGCTTCGCACAGGTCTCGAGCACTTTGCGATATTTCTCTGGCGACCGTACATCCCGTTGAACACCGGCGCCTTGCGGATTTGCCGGAGTCCGTGGCGGAGACGGTTGTTGCGTCTGTGCTGGTTGCGGTTGATTGCGGTTGTCCCGTTCCGCCTCCGCAAACTTCCGCTTGGCATTATAGAACGTGTTGTAGTAGGCACAGCCCGCCGTGAGCAGCGCCAGACCCATGACCGCCAACAGGAGGAGAGGTAGAATCCGTCGTCTCATTGTGCTACGCTTCCGGAAGATGAATCCCGACGTCCGCGTTCGAATATTTCCACAAGTTCCGGCAGGATCGTGCCGGCAGGTCCCAACAGATGGTAGGTCACCGAACCGCTGAGCGGAGTTTCCTCCATATTTACCTCTATGACGGGGATCCCCCGTGATAGAGCGATTTCGGGCAGAGACGCCGCCGGGTAGACCACTGCCGAGGTTCCGATCGTCAAGAAGAGATCGCAGCGCTGAGAGGCTTCAGCCGCAGCCTCAAAGACTCCCGGCGGAAGCATCTCGCCAAACCAGACCACCCCCGGCCTGAGCATCCCTCCACAGGGGCACATAGGGACTTTCCCGGCAAAGGTGATCTCTTCCATCGAGCTTTCGGATCCGCAGCGATTGCATCTATTAATTCTAATATTACCATGAAGTTCAAGAACGTTTCGACTCCCCGCCATGAGATGAAGTCCGTCCACGTTCTGGGTCACTAAAGTAAATTTCGGAGCGAGTTCCTCCCACCTCGCGAGCGCCATATGGCCGGGATTGGGCTTGACGGTTGTGAGGATATCCCGGCGGTGCTGATACCATTCCCAAACTAAGTCAGGATTAGCCATGAAAGCGTCCATGTTGGCCAGCTCCTGTGGCTTAAACTTCGACCACAGCCCTTCCTTTCCCCGAAAGGTGGCCACACCGGATTCGGCTGAGATTCCGGCACCCGTTAGGACACATATATGTGAAGCATTTTTAATGTCTTGCACGAGCCGAGTGCCGATTTCCATGCGAGGTTTTCCCACTTGACATTGGATATCCCATTGAGTATATTAGGCTACTCAAAGGAAGGGTGTTGCCGATTCCGAATTCAAGCGGCAACATCGTCTGATAATCTCAAAGAATCCATCGTATGGCGCAACATAAATCTTGCGAGAAGAGGATGAAGACGGCCGCCGCCGCCCGGCTTCGCAACCGTCGGGATCGCGCACGCTGCCGCGCCGCCGAAAAACACGTTCTGAATGCGACCGATATCGCAGCGGCTCGGACCGCCCTGATGGAAGCGTACGCCTTGATGGACCGCATGGTTCACAAAGGGCTATTCCATCGCAATGCGGCGGCCCGGCGAAAGGCAGCTTTGGCACACCGCGTAAACCGAATGCAAGCGTAGCTGCTCTTCTCAGACGGGATTCCCCCGCCGAGCCGGTGTTACTCTGGCGCTCCTCCCCCTCCAGCCAGAGTCGGAACACCGGCTCTTCTTTTTTCGATCTCTTCAGCGATTCAGCGCGGCCGCTCGTAATTGGGAGCTTCCCGCGTGATAATCACGTCATGGGGATGGCTCTCACGATAACCGGCTGACGAGGCTTGAACAAGCCGCGCGTTCCGGTGCAACTCTGCGATGTCGCGAGCCCCGCAATACCCCATCGCCGCTCGCAATCCCCCCACGAGTTGGAACACCGTGTCCGCCAGCTTCCCCTTGTAGGGGACGCGGCCTTCGATTCCCTCGGGAACAAACTTGCCACTGGCATCGGCCGCCGACTGGAAATAACGGTCGGCGCTGCCTTGCTTCATGGCTCCCACCGAACCCATTCCCCGGAACTGCTTGTAGCTGCGGCCCTCCAGAAGAATCATCTCGCCCGGACTCTCCTCCGTACCCGCGAAGAGGCTGCCGATCATCACCGAATCCGCTCCGGCGGCAATGGCCTTGGCGATGTCGCCCGAATAGCGAATCCCGCCATCGGCAACGGCCGGAATGCCTCGCTCGCGGGTCGCGCGAATCACCTCAAGAATCGCCGTGACCTGCGGCATTCCCACTCCCGCCACGACCCGGGTGGTGCAGATCGAACCCGGTCCCACGCCGATTTTCACCGCATCCGCTCCCGCCTTGACAAGTGCCTCCGCCCCATCGGCCGTTACGACGTTGCCGGCGATGAGGTCCGGGGCCGGGAACTCCGCCCGCAGTCGTTCCACCATGCGGATGACGTTGACGGAGTGTCCGTGAGCCGTATCCACGACCAGAGCGTCCACTCCGGCTTCCACGAGCGCATGGGCACGATCCATTGTGTCCTCTCGCACTCCCACGGCCGCCGCCGCGCGAAGCCGGCCCTCTTCGTCCTTGCAGGCATTGGGAAACAGTGATCGCTTCAGAATGTCCTTGGCCGTGACCAGTCCCGCCAGTCGTCCCTGACCATCTACCAGCAGCAATTTCTCGATCCGATGCTTCTGCAGGATCCTTTTGGCCGTGTCCAGGTCGGTCCCGAGTGGCGCGGTAATCAAACGATCTCGCGGAGTCATGATGTCGCGCAAGGGCCGAGCATAGTCTTCCTCGAAACGCAGGTCGCGGTCGGTCACGATTCCATGCAGTTCTTCGCCGCTGACGACCGGGATCCCGCTGATTCCCTTGTCACGCATTAATTTCAGAGCGTCTCCCACTCGGGCATTGGGAGGCAACGTATGCGGCTTGAGAATCGTTGCCGATTCACTCCGCTTGACTCGCGTGACCTCGGCCGCTTGCGCTTCCACCGACATGTTCTTGTGGACAACACCGATACCGCCTTCGCGGGCCAGCGCAATACACAGAGCCGCCTCGCTGACCGTATCCATGGCCGCCGAAACGAGCGGAATGTTGAGAGCGATTCGACGGCTGAAGCGAGTGCGAACAATGGCCTGCGAGGGGATCACTTCGGAATAGGCCGGGAGCAGCAGAACGTCGTCAAAGGTGATCCCGAGACATTCGATTTTTTCGTGAGCCAAGTTTCGTCCCTCGAATGGAGAACCGGCCTTCCGTCAGCCGGCCATGAACGTCGAATAGAAATACTGGAAATAGGTGAGCGTCCCTAAGCGGTTCTCGAGAACCGCCAGAGCAATCGCGGTCAGCGCACCCGCCAATACCATCACCACCGCGTATACCCGCAATCGAGTCGTCCCGAATCCCTCGCAGAGTGTGCTCATCAGCCGCAATCCTCCCCACACGATGCCTGCGACAACCGCAATCAAGACGGCGGTCGAGATCGTGGGAATCTGCACGGCTCGATGGAAGACCACCGATACCGGAAGCAGGAACAACACGGCTGCGAACGACCAGACGACGTAGTTCCACGCCTGCCGGGTGTCTACGCGGCTCCGCAGAATGGCGGATACAAACCGAATCAGCATCGCCTTGAGTACGATGAGGAGCGCGAAAAGCACCGAACAATACAAGAGCAACCGAACGGGATCGAGTATGAGTTCAATCACCCAAGCCTTGATATGAGCACCCGTCAAAAAGTGAGTGAGAGCATAGTCGAGCGCAAGGTTATCCTTCAAACTGTATAAACCCGCAGCCATCAGGAGACCCAGGGATACCGATTCGAGCGCCCACAAGAGCAGCGGCTGTCCGGGGTGCAGGAACCGGCGATGTCGCAGGTCGCTGCAGAATCCGTGCGCATGCAGGAAGGTGCGCTTGAGATTCTGTCGGAATACGTTATTGCGGCGCAATTCGATGGACAGCGCAAAGATCGCGATGAGTCCGGCCACCGGAAACACCAATGGCGGAGCGGTTGTTGAACTGATCGGTACCGGAGGAGATGCCTGCCCCGTCCGAACGAGATCCCGGAGCTTGGCATAGGCAAGACGTTCCTGACGATTCCAATCCACCAATCCGAAAGCGTAGAGATGGGGATCGTCGGCGGCCGGTTGACCGAGAAGCGGACTGCTTCCGTAATAATCACTCAGCGAGTGAATCAGGAAACCGTCCACGTCGGTCCGGTCTTCAACTGCGAGCACGCTGCGGGTCAGGAACTCCGCTTGATTCACGATGCCGGCGAAAGCCCGTTCGTCCGCACCTTCACTCCAAGCCGAACGTCGAATGCCGGAGAAGATCACCGGGACAACCGTCGTGGTCAGATCGTTCAACCGATTGCTCTGCGAATCCCACGCCATCAGGATGAAATCCGCAGGAATCGAACCCGCATTCGCGTTCCGGAGTTCCACGTAGCAGGGCCGTTCGTCAAGCTGTTTCACGTGCTGTCTGAGCCATCCCGCGAAATCCGCCGTCGCCGGATTTTTCCAATCCAATCCCGTTCCCAAACCCCAGGCCAGAACACAGGGATGCTGTTGAAAGGCTTCGATCTCCTGCGTGACGGCCTGCCCGACCAGCGCTCGATAGCTCGCTTGCTCCAGCAGCTTTCCCGGAATCCTGTCCACTCCGGTCTCCACAAGAACGGAAAGCCCCAGCTCGTCGGCAAGATCGAGCAGTAGCGGCGGCGGAGGATCGGAAGGAACTCGGATCACGTTCATTCCCAGATCACGAATCGAAATCAGATCCTGCCGCAGCCGAGTCGGCGACACGACCCGCCGTCCGATAGCGTATTCCGGAACGAAATCCACGCCGCGCACATAGAAAGGCTGTCCGTTGAGAAACAACGCGCCCTCGCGCACCTCCACCGTGCGGAAACCGAACGTCCGCTCAAACCGGTGAAGCGTATCGGAACCTGCGATTAGCGTCGCGGCAAGGGTATAAAGATGCGGCTGTGCCGGCGACCACAGATTCGCATGGAAAGGCGGCAGGGTGATGACGGCTTGATAGTCGTTCGCGCGACCCTGTCTCAAGACATCGTTTCGCCCCGATGCAACCGCTTGCCCCATCGAATCGTACACACTCACAAGAACGAGAACATCGGACTTGCGGCCACTGCTGTCGAGAGTGGTTTTCATCGGTCCATACTGTGCAATCCGTACTTGCGCCGTGCCGCTGATGACCGACAATTCGCTATTGGATTCCCTCATGAAGCGAGCGTCTTCAATGGACCACGAAGGCACTCCCCGAAGGTAAACGCCCGAGAAGCATCCTCCATAGTCCTGCGACTGCAGAAGCTGTCGCCGCACCGGAAACGTCCCTTTGGGCGTCAAATGATGCGTAATCCGCAGCTCGATTTCATTGGTTGTGCCGAATCGAAGCTGATCGGAGGCCAGGTCACAGACGAATCCAAGATGAAATCCGGTGAGCGAAGCCACCAGCCGACCGTTGATGCGAACCTCACAGGAATGGCTGATTTCCGGCAAGTGAAGCTGGAAATGTAGCGGGCGGAGTGAATCGGCAAGATAGAACGAACGCCGAAAAACCACCGGAGCGGCATCGCCTTCGAAACACCCCGGAATGAACGCCGATTGCGACTCGTCCTGCTCTCCGCGCTGCAATTCCCACGTGCCGCGCAGATCCAGCACCACTTGATGCGGATTCTCCTGAAGACGGGGAGTCGGCGGAGCCATCGCTTCCCGCTGATCGTAATACACGAAACCCTCGGCCGGGCGCACGAATACCACCAGCACGAGGGTCAGCAATGTGAGAAACGGAAAATGAACCTGATTGCGCACACTCATGTCACGTGCGGGAATCCGTCAACCTGCCAGTTCATGATTCTTGGCGACAATCATCAAGCATAAACTCGTACTCAATTCCAGATCCTTGACGTACACATGCTCGGACGTGGTATGTTCATTCCTCATCCCGCATCCGATTACGACGGCCGGAAGGCCCTTCTCGTTGTACACGTTGGCGTTCGTGCCGCCTCCGATTGCCATGGGCTGCATGTTCAGCCCCAGTGTCGTCCCCGCCTCTGCCACCAAGCGATAAACGGGGCTGTCAAACGGAACACTCATGGCGTCGTACTCGCGACGGATGTCGGCATGGAACTTCGGTGCGATCACCTTGCCGTTCACGGATCGGGTGAATTGAGCGACGGCTTGCTCGAAACACTCGGACATGTGTTGGGTCTGCGCTTCGAGAGCGTTCTTGGAATGGCTGCGTGCTTCCGCCGTAGCCGTCAGCTTGTCGGCAACGATGTTCGTGGCGCGCCCGCCGCTTACCGTGCCGATATTCGCGGTGGATTCCTCGTCGAGGCGACCCAACCGCATGTTTGACACGGCCCGCGCGAACACTTCGATCGCGGACACGCCCTTTTCCGGCGCCATTCCCGCATGCGCGGCAATCCCGTCAATCTCGTAGGTCATGCGATTCGCACTTGGCGCACGAAAGACAATCCGATCCAATTCCTCTCCATCCAGGACGAACGCATACTTCGCCTCAACCGCCGAAAGATCCACATGGTTGGCGCCCAAGAGTCCAATTTCCTCCGATACGTCGAAAATCGCCTCGACCGGTCCGTGAGGCATGTTGGACTCATGAAGGCAACGAAGTAGTTCCACCACGGCGGCCACTCCCGCCTTGTCGTCCGCACCCAACACGGTTGTGCCGTCCGATCGAATCACACCGTCCTGAAGCTGTGGTTTGATCCCGATACATGGCATAACGCTATCCAAATGCGCCGAGAACAATACGGCCGGCGCCTTCGAATTGCGAGCCGCCATGCGCACGTGCAGGTTTCCGCAGTTGCCGCCGATCTTCTCGCCCGCGTTGTCGCGCCAGTATCGAACTCCCAGCGGACGGAGCAGACTCTCCAGATAATCGGCCACGGCGGCCTCCTGCAAGGATGGAGTGTCAATCCGTACCAAATCCATAAACGTGCGAACCAGCCGATCGGAATTCAGTCGTGGAATGGTCATGACGATGATGGTCCTTCATTCATTGTGCGTCCGATGACGCCGTTTGGGTGTGGAGCAATGACCTCCACCGAACAAATCATGCCTGCAAAACCGTCTGGCATGTCTGCGTACACATCCAAATAGTCTGAAGCGTGTCCGGCGAGCAATCCACCGACGCGCCGGCTCTCAAACAACACGGATTCAATGCAACCGATATGTTGTTCCCTGAATCGTCGCCGCAGATCCGCGTCGAGATCCTTCATGATTCGAACTCGCGTGCGAGTCTCGCTTTCCGGCACGGGATCGGGCAGGCGAAGCGCCGGCGTACCGGGACGCGGACTGTAGGGAAACACGTGCAGGTAGGAAACGGGAGAATCGTCCAGAAACTCTCGAGTGGCTTTAAAACTCCGGTTTGACTCGCCGGGGAAGCCCACGATGACGTCCGCTCCGAAACCCCACCGATTATGGATACGGGCAGACCGGTCAAAGATCCGTTCGATGTCGCGCACCGTGTATCGCCGGTTCATGCGACGAAGAATCTCATCGTCGGCAGTTTGCAGCGGCAGATGAAGATGCGGACAAATCACTTCCGACTCGGCCATCACGCGAAGCAATCGGTCACTGATCGCCCACGGTTCCACGCTGCCGAGCCGCAATCGTCGCAGACCCTCAACTTCGCGAAGCGATTCCAATAGCAGGGACAAGCCGTCGTTCAGACCGAGATCTCGACCATAAGTGCCGAGCGCCACTCCGGTCAGGACGATCTCCGCAAATCCCTCGCCCACAAGCCGTTGAATCTCCGCAACGGCGTCCGCAATCGGCAGGCTTCGCCCGCGACCGCGTAATCGCGGGATAATGCAGTACGTGCAACTCTGGGAACAACCGTCCTGAATCTTGAGAAAAGTCCGGGTTCTCCCCAACAGACTCGTCACGACCGCTGACGGTTCGAATCGAGCGGCCCGATGGACTCCCCCGACGTGAACTCCGGTTGGACCCGCTGTAAGCCCCGGCGTGACGTAGTCGAGTACGCGACCTTTCTCGCGGTTCCCAATCACTACTCTCACACCGTCCATGGCAGCCAGTGTGTCGGGAGTCCGCTCAGCCATACATCCCGCCGCCACGATCAGAGCGGTCGGATGTTGCCGACGATACGAGCGCAGAAGTGTTCGTGCTTTTCGTTCCGCGTTGGCGGTGACGGCACACGTGTTGACGACGAAGATGTCCGCCTGCGTTGCCCGATCAACGACGTCGTAGCCCGCCGCGCGAAACTGAGCGAGAATCTGTTCGCTCTCGTACTGATTCAACTTGCAGCCGAGTGTAGCGACCGATGCCGTTCGCGGAGGAGATGGGTTCTCCTCTACGTCACCGAAATGCTCGGATACGGCTTGCATGCTCCTTGTGGCGGATCCTCTACTCGCGAGGCTCGCCGCCTTCTTCACCCTCCTCGCCTTTCGTGGGAGATTCTTCAGGGGGAGTTATTTCTTTCCCAGAGGACGGTTGATCCACTGTCGGCGGCAACGGAGTCGGCGGCTCATCCATGTCGCTGCCGATAATATACTGCTGGTAGGCATCGTCCTCCGGCTCTTCGGCGGCCGACTCCTCCGCCGGCGCCTGGGCCGCCAAAATGATCTTCTTCGACTCCTTGTCGAACTCAATCACCTCGAGCTGCAATTCCTCACCGACCGAGATCGCTTGCTTGCCGCCGCGAGTAACGCGCTTCAGTTGGCTGTTGGGAGCGAAGCCCTCCACGTCCTTCGGCAATTCGACGACCACGCCTTTTTCGAGAACGCGCGCAACTTTGCCGGTGGTTCGCGTTCCCACCGCATAGAGCTGCGCGAACTCATCCCACGGATTCGCCTGTGCCTGTTTGAGTCCAAGCGCAATGCGACGTTCATTCCGATCGAAACCGAGGACGACGATCTCGACCTCTTCTCCTTTCTTCAGAATCTCACCGGGGTGACGCACGCGCTTCGTCCACGACAGATCGGAAATGTGAACGAGACCGTCAATGCCGTCTTCCAGTTCGACGAACGCCCCAAACGGTACGAGATCGCGAACCCGTCCGACGTGGCGCGTTCCCACCGCGTATTTGATTTCGAGGTTCTCCCACGGATCCGGCTCCACCTGCTTCAGTCCCAAAGAGATCTTGCGATTCTCCTTGTCAATACTGAGGACGACCACGTCAATTTCATCGCCCACCGATAGAAGGGCCGAGGGATGCTTGATATGCTGAGTCCAGCTCATTTCACTGATGTGAACCAGCCCTTCGAGACCTTTCTCGAGCTCAACGAATGCTCCGTAGCGGGCAATCGAAACGACGCGCCCATGCACTTTCGCTCCCACCGGATACTTCTCTTCCACTCCTTCCCAGGGATGAGGCTGGAGTTGTTTCAGCCCGATGGAGATGCGCTGGCGCTCCTTGTCGTAGTCGAGAACCTTGACGGTGATCTTCGAATCGAGTTGAACCAGCTCGGACGGATGACTGACGCGTCCCCAGGAGAGATCGGTGATGTGCAGCAAACCGTCCACACCCCCGAGATCAACAAAGACGCCGAAATCGGTGATGTTCTTCACGCTACCGGTCATCACGTCGCCGACCTTGAGCTCGCCGAGCACCTTCTCGCGGATTCCGGCCAGGCTCTCTTCGACGATCACTTTTCGCGAAACCACGATATTCTTGCGCATATCGTTCAGCTTCACGATCCGAAATTCCATTTCGTTTCCGACGAGGGCGTCAAAGTCCCGCACCGGATGCACGTCAATCTGTGAACCGGGAAGGAACGCGTCTATCGAGAGGACGTCCACCACGAAACCGCCCTTGATGCGACGCATGACCTTGCCGCGGATAATCTCCTGATCGCGATAGATCGCTCCAATGCGCTCCCAAATCTTGAGGAAGTCCGCCTTTCTCTTGGAAAGGATCAACTGTCCTTCAGCATCTTCCACACGATCAAGATAGACCTCGACGTCATCGCCGACGTTGAACGATTCACCGGGCGCGAATTCCTCAATGGCAACCGTGCCCTCGGACTTGAATCCAATGTCAATCGAGATTTCTTTCTCGCCGACGGCGATAATCTTGCCCTTGATGATTTCGCCCTCGCGGAACTCCATAATCATCTTCTCATAGAGTGCCGCCAAGTCCTGAGTCTCATGGGACTCGGTCTTGCTTTCGGGCAGTTCCTCCGGGCGGACCTTGCGACCGCGAAAACGCACTTCTTCGACGATTCTCTGAGGCTCAACGGACGCCGGCACAGGTTCGCCGGCGGGTGTCGGCTCAGGAGATGGGTTTGGGGTTTGATTCATAGAAGATTCCCGATTGCTTTGCGCCCGCCCGGGAACTTGACGGGGTTGAGTTGAAACAGATTATCTGAGACGTTCATCATCAATCACACTTCGCTCATAGACCGGTCCCCTGGACGGCGATGGATCCTGAGCGAAAACCAGCGACAGATCGCGAATGCGCTCCACGACGGCGTCCGACACGGCCTGATAGAGCTCCCGTCCCCGAAGACCCTCCGGCATCAGTTCCGAGGCCGGGATCGAATGCCCGAACGTAACCGCCACTCCCGGTCGGCCTCGCAATCTCGGTGATGCTTGGGCCGTCCCGTGAAGATAGGCCGGAATGACCGGCGCGCCCGAAAGACACACGACCCAACCCAGACCCAGCTTCGGCTTCAGGAATCCATCTTCCGGCGCGCGGGTGCCCTCGGGGAAAAACGCCAGAGCTCCATTCTGCCGGAGGACGTCCAAACATTTAGCCAGTGCCGTACGGTCAAACTCACCGCGGCGGACGGGAAAGGCATTCAGATAACGGAGGAATCGCCCGAGCAGCGCGTTGCGAAAAAGTTCCTCCTTGGCAAAGTAGTGAAGTTCACGCCGGACCACCGCTCCCAGCAGCGGCGGATCGTAGTTCGAGCGATGGTTCGACGCGACGATAATCGGGCCGGACTCGGGAATGTTCTCAACGCCGTGAATGGAGATTCCGCATCCCAAACGGAATAGTCCCTGAGCCAATCCCCGAACCAGGGCATACCCCTGACGCATGGATCAACCTTTGCGCCGCGCGGCCATCACCTTCCTGGCCATTTCCACCACATGCTCGACCTGATCCCCGATCGTGAGATGTGTCGTGTCAAGCTCGATGGCATCTTGCGCCTTGCGAAGAGGACTGTGCGCGCGCGTTGAATCCCGATCATCGCGAGTCCGAATGGCGGATTCAACCTCGTCAAGGCTCTGCTCGATGCCACGACCAAGCATCTCCTTGCGTCGCCGCTTCGCGCGCGTCTTGACGTCCGCGACCAAGAATATCTTCACGTCGGCGTCGGGAAAAACCACCGTGCCGATGTCCCGGCCGTCCAACACGATCCCGCCCGACTTGCCGAGTTCGCGTTGCCATCCGACGAGGTGCTCGCGAACGCTCGGATCTTCCGACACCGGACCCACCCACAGCGATACTTCGGGCGAACGGATCTCATCGGTCACGTCTTCATCGTCGAGAAGGATTCTTGTTTGTGACCGATCTTCCTTCTGGCTGACCGTCGTCGCACGCAGAAGGGCAGCCACTTTGCCCGCGTCGGTCAATTCGATTCCGCAACGGAGCATCTTGAGAGCGACGGCACGATACATCGCACCCGTATCCACGTGCATGTATCCGAGCCGTTGAGCGACCAACTTGGCGGTCGAGGATTTCCCGCTGCTGGCCGGGCCGTCTATGGCGATCACTAATCCGGACGACCGACTCACGATTTGATTCGACCACCCTTCTCTTCTTCGATGAAGATGTGCGTGACGATCTTTCCGGCAAAGAACTCTTCTCCCTCACCCAACATGCACCGTTCCCACGGAAAGGCGGACGAAGTGTCTTCCGCCGCTTCGCCCGTGGTAGCCGCGTAGAAGTCGGCGATGCGCTGCTGCCACTTCTTCATGTTGGACGGTCGCAGATCCAGCCAGCCCTTGTCCGCCCATTCATCTATGCAGCCGTCCCACATCGGAATTTCATTGCTGCCGGAGTAGGCCGGGATTTTCACTTCCGGGCCACGCAGAATGCTCTTGCCGTCGGGAAGAAGAATGGGAACGCCGATCGAGATTATCGTGGCCCGCAGCTTCGAATCCTTCCGGAGAATGCTCCAAAGCTCTTCGGAGACGACCTCCGGTCTGATGTTCACCGACGACGACGGATCCGGATACGCCCGTTTGATCAGGTGCGCCTCATAAAGCAGTTTGGAAAGGTGCGGCGGGCCGAGCATTTCAAACGCGACACTCGAAATCCCGTGTTCATGCTCGAGACGTTGCATCTCTCCCAAGGCTGCGCCCCGCAGAATGGCGGCTCGATACGACGGCCCCATCGCGACCGCGTCCAACGCTCCCACGACGTCGAAACCGCTGTTGCCGCCCTCGATTTCCCACAACACGGCATCGGCGATTTCCTCGGGAGTTACGAACTCCATTTGCTGTGCCGCCGTGATCGTGAAAAACTCCCCGGCCGAGAAGATTCCGTTTTCTCCCGTGTCAATAAACACCGATTTCAGATTATCTCCCGTTGATTCGCCGCTGTCGGGGTGATTCCTTACGAACGTTCCGCCCAGAAGCTCGGGCTTCTCGGGACTGCAATCGTAGAGCGGAATGGGACGGCCGCCCCGAAGCACTTCGCCGTACGCGATTCTCTTCCAGGCGATTGCCGCCGCCGGTTTGACCTCCTTGACGTACGGACAACCCGGTGTGCGCGCCATCAGAAACAGCAACATGGTATGCGCGCCGGCCATGGAAGATTTGGCGAGGAGTTGCGCCGACGGCTTTTCTTCGGAATGTGTGTACGGAATATTGAAACCCATGCCGCCGGTGCCGGTCGTCCCCACTTTAATGTACGTGTGAACCCCCGTCTGACTGGACGATTCCGCCAAGACCTGAATGTGGCGGATCAGCTGCGGGACATAGACCGTTCCGCAAAAACGCTCCATCCGGTCAAGGATAGAATCGTCCACCGGAGTCCGCTTGGCGTGCATTTCGAAGATACTCTTCACGTCGTAGTACGCCGAATAGATGTCCTGATAGGCGAATCCCGTTGCGGCATTCACGCAATCCACGATAACGTCGGGACGGTGCTCCGCAATAAGACGATGCAGGAAGAACACCTTCAGCCGTTCGGGCGTCAGCTTCTCGAAAACGTCTTCGATGAATTGCCGTCGAAGCTGCGGTTTGCTCATAACTTCGCGACGAGGAATGTCTTTGAAATCCTCGCGTACGAAGATGTCTCCCCACGCCGGGGTCATGGTGACCTTGGGAAACTCGGCTTCGAGCTCGCGGACCGCCTCCTCGGCCTCCGACTGTCGAAGCGAAAGCACGATAATCTTCGACGGCCCGCGCGAAAGAATTCGACGACAGACCGCCATGCCAACAAGCCCCCACCCGCCCAGCACCATCACGGTTGAATTTCTCAGCATCATGGGTTGGCGTCCTTCTCGGGATCAGTTACTTCAACCGGTGGGATCGGCCACCGGCCATTATCCGTTTCCTCCGTGGGATCAATCGTATGTGGATCGGAGGATGATTCGTCGGTACCGAGCTCCATTTGGGCGTGCTCCTCTTCGCGTCGCTGGCCCCACTCGCGCAACAGCTCGGAATCTCTCGGCAAATCAGACAGGTCGGACAGTCCGAAATGCTTCAGGAAGTCCGGCGTGGTCTCGTACAACAAGGGTCGCCCCAGCACGTTGGCTCGACCGCGCACCGCGATCAAGCGGCGGTCCAGCAGCGTCCGCAGAACACCGCCGCAATCCACGCCGCGAATTTCGTCAATCTCCGTCCGCGTGACCGGACCGCGAAAGGCAATGACGGCCAGCGTCTCGAGAGCCGCCCGTGACAGGCGAGAACGAGCCCGCTCGGCAAACAGTTTGCGCAGAACTCCGGAGTAGTCCCGGCGCGTGAAAAACTGGTAGCCGCCGGCGACGTGCAGAATCTCGAAAGCGCGTCCTTCCCGCTCATAATCCATGTTCAGCTCACGCACGAGATCGGGCAGCTTCGTAGCGTGCCGCTTGCCAACCGCCGCCGTAAACTGGCTCTCCGTCAGCGGTTCGGTACTGGCGAAAATCAAAGCCTCGGCCGCCGCCTTGAGAAACGATCCGTCGCGTTCCGGCTCCTCCGCTTCCACGGGATCGTTCTCCACCATCGAATCGTGCAGCTCGTCCCGGTTCTCTTCTGGCTCACTCATGATTGTCATGCCGCCTGCAACTCCGGAACGTGCGCGCGGCTTAGAAAGATCTCGGAGAACGTCTCATTCTGCTCGACGCGTACCTGCTGCCGCTTCGCCAACTCAAGCACGGCCAGGAATGTCACGATAAACACCATGCGCTCCAGGTCGCGATCGAGTTGCTTCAAGAGCCCAAATCGTCCCAGTCTCTCGATGAGCGCAAACACCCATCTCATCCGCTCCTCAAGGCTCACCTTGTGAAGTCGCACCTGATGGAACAACCGGCTTTCCTTGCGACGCAAGACGTCCTCAATCGCGCACGTAAGGTCATAGATCGTCATCGGAAAAAGGTACTCGGTCGGCTCGGGTCGCGCGGAATCGGGAACGGGCGACCGTCCGGTCTCCCAGCGCTCCAGCATATCCGCTTCGTGATGTCCAAACCGCTCCGCTTCTTCCTTCGTCTTTTGATAGAGCAGGAGACGCTCGATAAGCTCGCGGCGCGGGTCCTCGACTTCCTCCATCTCCTCAACTTCGGGTCGCGGCAGCATCAATTTCGCCTTGATGGCGATCAGCGTGGCCGCCATCACCAGATAGTCGCCGGCCTCTTCCAGATTCTCAACGCCCATCGCTTCGACCACCGCCAAGTACGAATCCGTGATCTCGGCCATCGGAAGGTCCAGAATGTCGTATTCCTTCCGCGCCACCAAGAACAGCAGCAGATCCAGCGGTCCCTCGAAGCGGGGTAGTTTCACCTGCCACACGCTCATCCGAACCCCATTACGTCGTGGACTTCACGCATGGTGGCTTCGGCGGTCCGGCCGGCGCGAGCCGTGCCGTCCGCAATGATCTCTTCGACCTCGCCGGGATGAGATTCGTAGTGTTGTCGCCGCTCGCGAACCGGAGCCAGATGCTCGATGATACTCGCCGCGCAGCGTTGTTTACAGTCCACACATCCCAAAGCTCCGCTCTCGCAGCCCTGCCGGATCTCGGGAACGATGTCGCCGTTAAATCGGTTTTGGTAGGCAAACACCAGACAGATATCGGGATGGCCCGGATCATTGCGGCGAATCTTCTGTGGATCGGTTACGGCCTGCCGCATCTTCTTCTGAATTTCTTCCGGCGAGTCGGAAATGAGAATGGTGTTGCCCAGCGACTTCGACATGCGCCGTCCGTCCAGTCCGGGCAATCGCGGAAAGTTCGAGAGCACGCCTTCCGGTTCGGGAAAGACCGGCCGGTCGGGCGAAAAAACGTTGTTGAAGCGGCGGGCGATTTCGCGGGTCACCTCGATATGCGGGAGCTGATCTTCTCCCACCGGAACGGCTTCGCCCTTGTACATGAGAATGTCGGCGGCCTGAAGAACCGGATAGCCCAAGTGACCGTAGGTAACGCGGGCTTCAAGTTCGAGATCGCGAATTTGTTCTTTCAATGTCGGATTTCGTTCGAGGCGGGCCGTCGTGATCAGCATGGAAAGCAGCAGATGGAGTTCTGCGTGCTGTTTCACCTGAGATTGGATGAAGAACGGACTCTTCCGGGGGTCGAGACCGGCCGCCAGCCAGTCCGTAACCATCTCCAACGTGTTCCCGCGGATGAGTCGGGTGTGTTCGTAGTCCGTGGTCAGGGTATGCCAGTCGGCGACGAAATGATAGCTCTCGTATTCATCCTGCAAACCAACCCAGTTTTCAAGCGCCCCCACGTAGTTTCCCAGATGGAGTCGTCCGGTCGGCCGCATGCCCGAAAGAAGGCGTTTTTTTCGTGGACTTTTTGAAGCTGATTCTGGCATACGATTAAACCGGAAGATACAATATTCTCACGAAAATAGCAACCGGATCGCCGCTGGCGATCCGGGCCAAATTCGACTATTTCATCAGCACAATGGGGTAGGCTCGGCCCCCCCGACCATCATCCAAGATTGCATAATAAGTTCCGGTTGCCAATGGATTTACTCGATCTCGATCCCACTGCCACCCTACTTCTTGCCGGCCCGTTCCCACAGGTAGGCGTGCCACAATCTGTCCTATGCTGTTATATATTAAGATGATAGATGGTTCTGTCAGGCTCGCAGAAAGCCGAAACCTCACGCTGCCATTCGACGGGTTTGGATAGGCCTCACGGATGGCACTTTCACGGGCTACGAGGCGAGGTACAACTGGCTGAATCGGACTCTCACCGCCGTAAAGTACCATCTGTCCGGGTCCATCGGAAACCGGATAACGGTTAAAAAGAGCGCCCGCGTTACTCCGATGTTCGACCTCATCCGTCATCGCGCAAGACACGAAGAACGATCCGTCCGCCAATGCCTCAACGTCGGTGGCGCCACTGCCCACTCGAATCGGTGACGCCTGATCGTTCAGAACGGTAAGATCGTCGAGCCGATAGCGGTAGACCTCGCCGTGATCTCCCCAACCGCCCGCCGCCAGCAGCGCCTGCCCGCCGCCGAAACTGATGTTGCTGGGGGATCCTCCGACTTCCACCACCGCTTCCGTCTGCCGATTCCCCAAGTCCACGACGTGAATCTCCCCGCCCACCGTTCCGTAGTTTCCCGTGCACACCACGTGCAGACGATCCCATTCGTCCACCGCCGCCGTCTGCGGATTCATTCCCACTCTAAGGCTGTCGAGTAGATGAAAATCGCCGCGATTATAGATCATCACCACGCCCGGCCCATACTGGCCAGACGGCAAATAGCGCGTGAGACAAACGTACACGCGATCCCCATGAGCGACGATTCCCTGGGGAGCGACGCCTACGTAGACATTACCCACAACTTGCCCACTTGATAGTCGGATGAGCAAGACGTTATTCGAAATCCAGTTCGTAACCGCCAGCGTGTCAGAGTTGAGCGTCGCCGCCGAATGGGGATTCACTCCGCCGGTCGTGGGAATGTCCCGCAGCGTCACATCGGTTTCAGCGTCAATCTCTTGAACGGTATTGAGCAGGGAATTGGTGACGAACAGACGGCTGCCGTGCGCGATGATATCGTTGCAGCCGTATCCCAGATCGAGCACGTGCGGATTCACCGCGCCCGTTTCCAAGCGGATTTCGGCCAGGGATTCGTCTCCATATTGCACAACGTACAACCGATCCTGCCCGTCGGCCATCGAGACGATCAGCAGCAGGAAAAGAAGCGTCCGGTGCAGTCTGATCTCGCAAGTCATGATACCGTCGCGCGAATACCGCCGTACCATTGCCGAAGCGGCATCGGTGCGTGCCGTACGATTCGATAATTCGAGTCGAGCGCGTTCTCGCAGCCGACCGTGGATTGAAGCTCGACGGAACCGATTTGGAAAGTATAGGAACTCTGGAGGTCCATTACTTCGTACTTGCTGAGCCATTTCGAATTCGTTTCAAGGATCGGCCGCGCGGCTACCCAGCGATAGGTGGCGACGACGTGAATGCCTGTATGATCGAATACAAAGCCTGCGCGATGAGTTCGCGGAGCACGGTAGGTGAGGTATTTGCCGCCCGTGTTGCGATCATCCGTGTCATCGCGCGCTTCCGTCCAGTTGACGCCCGTGTTCAGGCGAAACCTGCCCTGCCAGAGACTCTGCTCAAAGAATAGGTCCAGCGTCTGAATGTGCGCTTGATGGAGATTGAATGGCTTCCAGTAGTTGTCGAAGGTTCGTCGCCAGACGATCAGGTCCCGCACGCGCTGTTCCGAAGCCGACGCCTCGCAACGGGTGACGTTGGACGTGGCGGTCTCAAACGTGAGCCGCCCCGTCCATTCATCCGAGGTCTCCGCCTCAAGATCGGGATTCCCGCGCGTGGCCATGTCATCCAACCAGAACAGCGAATACAACGAGGGCGCGCGATACGATTTGCCCCGCGAAGCGAATCCGGCGATTCGGTAGGATGGGCGATATTCCGCCGTCAGTCCCACTCGCGGCAGAAGTACGCGATCTTCCCCGAACGTCTCCCATCGCAGACCGGACTCCAGCACCAGTGAAGAGAAGTTGCTTCTCGTCGCGAGCAATCGCACGTCGGTCTTGCACCAGAGCGCTCCGCTCGCTCGCTCCGCCGTTCCTCCGGCAATCTGAATACCCGCGAGGCGATCTTCTCCGGCGGAAGCGCCCCCTTGAACCCTCGTTCGCGGCAGTTCGACGAACGCGGAGAATTCGCCGCTCCAACGCTGCGACCTCTCATCCGTCCTTAGCACACGGCCATAGCCGTCGTCGTTCGTGTACTCTCGCCGGCTTCGATCATACCCGCCGTTTCCCCGAATCGTTACGGAAGAAAAATGACGCACAGCCCGCAACGCAATCGCTTCCTGCTGGCTGCTCTGCCGCGCGCGCGGTGTGAGTTGCGGCGCAAGATAGCCGGGCATGCCGCGGGCCTGCCGATCGGCCAGACCGGTGAGCTCGACGGATCCGGCCGCACTCGATCCTGTTTGTGCCTTGATTAGGAGCTGATCGCGCGTAACGTCATTGTTAACTCGATGACAGGTCTGGCCAAGATCGGGCGTAAACGATCCCGTGCCGTCATCCTCCGATATCCGGTACTCGAAATCACCGGGGCCGTTCGTGCGAGCAAAACTCAGCAAACTCGCGAGTGGGCCGGTTTGACCGGAACCGAAAAAACTCGTCCGCCCGTACGTGGAGTGCATTTCCGCCTCGGCAGAATAGGTGGCAGTGTTTTGCGGACGCCGAGTCGTGACGTCAATTACACCCCCGATAGCCTCACCGCCGAGTTCGGTCTGACCGCCCCGATAAACCGCCACGTTCTCCACCCACTCCAGAGGAACCGACGACAGATCCGCCTCGCCGCTCCCCGCATTTTGAATTCGCCTTCCATCCACTCGCACCAGAACCTGTCCCGGCTGCGATCCGCCGATACTCGCGGTCACCGGCGATCCGAGAGTCCCGTCGCTCCGCACATCGAGGCCAACCTCCGAATGCAGAAAACCCGCCAAGTCGCGCGCGGAGCTTGTCTCAATATCACGACGATGAAAGATTCTTGTCGGCGCGGACAATGACAGTCCTTCGACAGTTACCTCGGGTAGTACTGCGGCTAAACGATGGAGTGTCAACAACAATTGCAGTTGCTCACCGCTCGCAAGATCGAACGTTGTGTCACGTGAAACACACCGATTCGCCGACACTTCGAGACGATACCTGCCGCACGTCAGTCCGTCAAACGAGACGCAACCGCCCGCATCCAACGACTGAGCAATGCCTACCGGCCACAACACGGCCGTTCCGCCGGGAGGGACCGCTTGCCGATCACTCGTGACGCGAACGAATACCGCGCCGCCCGTCTGTGCCACCGACGACGCCACGAGCAGAAACACCCATAGAAACG
>JAHJDG010000128.1 GCA_018812265.1 bacterium
GAACTGTACCTATTAGCAGAGCAGCAACCTTTTCGTATGTATTTTGCGTGGCGGGCGAAACACCAAAATGAATGGTGTTACGCGAATCGCGAACAGCATCGCTCCAAACCGCGACTGCACGCAGTTCCCTAGGCTTGATCCCACTCAACGCGGAGAGTGGACTGAAGATGTCCTGCCGATCGAACATTGTGAGGACAGCCTCAATTTTTCGATATGTTCCCATCATTGGGTCTTCGAGCACTGCGTGCTGCTTGCTGAAGACTGATTGCCGATTGCTTTGCTCATACGCAAGCAGCGATGCCCCCAGTTCAAGCCATGCCCCTTCAGAAGCCTTCCCTAACATCGTAATCGCTGCTGTAAAAAGTTCGTGTCGAAAGCACCTCACGGCCTCTTGAAATGCCGACGCCACTTCGGCGTGTATGTTTGGAATCCCGAGCTTATGAAGGTACAAGTCGGGCTCTGCAAGAAATTGATCATTTGAACCAATGGAGGATGGTGCTCGACGGACTCGGTTAGGAACAGGGATTGTGAGTTACTCAAAGCTCCATCCGCTGGAGTGTCCGCCACTTCCCGGGATCACAGTAGTCCATCCGATTGATGGCACAGGCTCATGCAAGTCAGACATCTGAATCAGGTAGCCCCCATGGATGAGGGACCAAATAGCCTCCTTTGCCGCTAATGACCATGACAAAGCATCGCCAGCGGCCATCATTGCTGGCACTGGGTCCACGCTCGGATGAATCGTAATCTGTTTGGGCATCACGACGCCATTGACCTCAAGAACAGCGGCTATAAGATCATCTGAGGAAGAGGTTCTCTGGCACGCATTTAGGACGATTGCTTTGGCAACGATCACCCGCTGCGGCGTCACGACGGTTCGTTCGAGAATGAGTTTCTTGGCTTCGGATTCGTTCATGTGTGGCCTGTTCGACGATGCATTCGGTGAATTCGGCGAAATAATCATCTTTGCTGTAGCCGCCAACGCTCAGCGATTTTCTTCAGTTGTTCATCCGAAAGGGGATCCGTCTGCCATCCTTTGTCGAAATCTATGTCATGGGAACGAGGCCGTTGCTTTTCATCCAAAGTTCTGATCAGGATTCGTGAAGGAAGAACAGCCGCTTGACCAACAAATATTGCCTCTTGACGCCTTAGTCCCGAAAGAACTTTTGTTAAACCGGCTAGCGAATCCGGAAGGATGGATTGAACATGCTTTCTATCGGTATCATTGGTGATGCGATGAACGATCCATGAGTTGCACTGAGATAAAACCGTAGATTCAATCTCGCTGGGCCGTTGAGAGACGAGTAGAAGACCGAGACCATACTTCCGGCCCTCCTTCGCAACTCGTCTGATGGCTTCTTGAGCCGCCTCATACTGTGCTTCGCCTTTGTCCGGGACATAACGGTGTGCTTCTTCACAAACCAAGACGACAGGGTCTGCCTCCCGTTCCTCATGCGACTGCCAAAGTTTATAGTTGAAAAGTGTCCGGGCGATGACCGCGCTCGCGATTCCGGCGACGTCGTTGCGAATGCCCGATAAATCGACGATCCGGACAGGATTTCCTTTACCGAGCAATTGTGAGATAACCTCTCCAAACGGGTCTGCCTCGTTGTCCCAAGCTTCCATTAAGAAATTCATTGTGGTGTCGCGGAGTAGTGTCTCGATTTTCCGAATCACCTTGTTAAACTCTTCGTGGTCTTTCTTATTTTGATTATTTGGTCGCTGCTGATTAATTTCTCCTATGAATCCTTCGATGTAGAGCACGCCTCCCTTCTTCCCAAATTCATCCAATCCTGTTGGATCGCCGAGAATGTAAGGGACTGGCGAATCGACGGTGATCCTTCCGGGTGGAATGCTCAACGGCACTGCACCACTTTCTCGGGCCTTAATTAGAGCATTTTTGATCACGTTCGTTTGTGAGGTTGCAGCGTGCTCTGTCTTACCGATAAAAAGAGCAATTGTTTCTTGGAGGTCGAGCAACCAATAAGGCAATTTCAGAGATTTCTCGTCGGTTGACAAACGGCCAGCATTTGGAAATGCTGTGCCATATTCGTTGTGCGGGTCGAGAACAACGATGCGCGGATGCCATTTGTCGTATTTTTCTCGACCGCCCCGTTCCAATAGGCTGTGGAGAATGGCAGCAACAGTCCCTGATTTTCCAGCGCCAGTTGAGCCTAGAATCGCCGTGTGTTTGCCGAGAAGCTCATTTAATTCGGCGTAGCAAGGTGTTTCGCCAGATCCGACATGCACTCCCAAGAGAATTGTCGCGCCTTTCCCTTGACCGTAGATGTCGCGCAATTCTGCTTTCGGGGTGAGATAAACAGTTTGTTGCGGCAAAGGAAACGTGCTGACACCGCGCTCAAATTCAAGTTTCCATTGAGGCGGCGTTGATCGAGTGTCTCGAATCCATTCCGCTTCTCCAAAAA
>JAHJDG010000129.1 GCA_018812265.1 bacterium
AAAAAGAGGGAGCCCGTCGGTTCCTCTTTTCGTTCATCGAATGAAACGTATTTTTGAATTTCCTTGCTATCGTTAGGAAAGTTTATCACTCACCAAGCAGTCGCTTCAAGAAGTACTCCTCAAGGTCCGTACCTGCCTTTCCATTGATGAATTGATCGTGCAGTTCAGGTTCGCTATAAATTTTCAGGAGTGCATCTCGGCATACATCGTCACACAGGCCCGACACCTCCATTGCTTGGTCAAGCAGGTTTGGCCCTCCACGTCCGCCATGGACTACCTTTGACCGAATGGCATAGGCGCGCTTAATGGATCGGTACAGCTCAGATCGTTTCGGCGACTCTGCGAGAAAGATCGCTATTCGTTCGGCGAGCTTGTGGGAAAGTTCCTGATTATCGGTGGAAAAAAGACCCTCAAGCGCAGTGCAGTAATTCGCTATTTTTACCCCGATATCCGCATTGGATCTTGCGGCCTGGACAAAGTAGTCTGCTCGAACCCACCGTCCGAGAGCTTCAACCATTACTTGGGGCGACGCACCGCAGGGGGGCTGTTTGAATTTTCCAAAAAAGAGCCTCGCTTGGCGTAACTCCTCGCGACTAAAGGTTACGGGATCCATCTTGCCCTGTGAATTGGTTTTAAGAACACCACGAAAATTCCGATGAACACCTAAAGCCGCTGTGTTGAGATCAGCGAGGAGGTAGCCGAACTCCATGTGCGCAGAATTGTCTTTCGTGTACCACAGAAGATGCAGAAAGTAGCTAAGTTGGGCTATCCGAAGCGAGAGGTGTTTGATTGCATCAGTGCTGTCGGTTGGATGGTAATCTTCCAATGCATAGACGACTGGTTTTCCTGAGAGCAGGTAACTGTACTCTAGCGATCCCGCGGATATCTGGAAGAACGGTGGTAACAATCCACGAATTACGTCTGGGTTGTTTGTGAGGAAGAAGATTTCGCCAAAACGATCTCCCCGGCCTAAGTCACCCTCCACTTTCAATGCCTCTACACCAGCGATGAAGAGGCTCTTACCCGCTATTGCTTTATCCATGCTCGTCTATCCTTCTATACCGGCGGGAATCATCATGGCCATCAGTGAATCCCCTTCCACCAATTAGAAATCATGGTAGTCATTTTGCTCGTTATATTTTCATGACAGACAATTCTCCGACGAATCGAGAAATCTCATCTTCTGAGAACATCCGGTAATTCTCCAGTGCTTGGCGAACGTCGCTCTGTTCTGGTTCGGATAATTTACATTTGAATATGGCCGAGTTTATGGCGTCGGCCCACTTCAGAAGCACTTCTCTAGGGTGGGTTGGCTTGGCTCCGTTCCGTGTTTCCTCATTTGGGTTGAATCGAAGACTTTGGACAATCAGAAGTACAGTTCGAATCTCTGCCAAGTATTTTGTATCGTCACACACATCTTGCAGCAGACCGATGTCTCCACCCAAGTTTCCAAAGACCGAATTCAAGTAACCGTCAAACGGGTCTTTCTGCCTGTCATTGCCGATTGTAGCCAGTTCAATGAAATTACAGAAATACCCTATAAGCTTATCCTTCTTCAGAATCCCACGTTTGTAGTAGACGTACAGCAGACGAACCATTGTCGTAAGAATGTCCAGAAAGTTCTCCATGCCGTTGATATTTCCCCGACTCGCATGCTTGCGAAGTCGCTGCTTTTCATGACGGTCGGCAAATTCATAGATCGCTTCTTCAATATTAGCCGATTCTTCCTTGGCTGTAATAAGCCAGTCTGGTGCGATATCGGCTCGGAATGGATCGCTCTTTTTTATGCGGAACTTTCTTTGGCCCGGCCTCCCACCACTGCCATCCTGGAACCGAATATTAAATTGTCGAAGATAATCCACGACTGCGGCCAAACCAAATTGCTTGCCAATCTCATCAAGATATTCCGATAATCCCTCTCCTGTGTCTTCAATCTTACTTTTTCTGGAAGTGGACCCTTCGCCCGGTTCATAAGTCAATTGGTTCTCTTGAATAATCCAAACCGGAAGACTCTTGATTCTTTCACCTTCAATGTCGGCTATCAGTACCGCAAACAATGTTCCATGCGTGTCTGTTAGGGTAGTTTCAGGTATCGACACCGTCACTGTCGCCTTGACCTTCGCGGGGATAGGCTTGCTCATTCGAGGTCGCGTCTCCCCGGGGGCATGTATCGTCAAGCGAAGCGAAGAAGGAGGCTTCGTAAGATCGTGAGAATAGCTAACTCGAATTTCGTTACTGCTCGTCAAAAGTGCGGAGTTAATTCGCAAAGAAGGAAGATCTGATTCAGATTCCCGTTCCTCGGTATTTCCAGGAAGAAATTCTTCAGGATCAAGAGGGTGTTTGGATAACTCTTTATCAAAGAGCGCATCGACCAATTCATCGGCATCCGAAAGTAAAAGGCATGCCTCAACGTTATGGCCATCCAGAGCGGCAGTGGTGAAGTTAGCGCTTCCAACCAAGCATCCAACGCCATTTTCGCTTTTCCATGTGAGGAGTTTCGCATGAATCCGCCGAGAACAATTGCGAAGCTCGGATAGACGGACGACTGTGCTGAGCTTCTTTAAGGGACGTAACGCAAGATTTGTGTAACCCTGCTGCACGAGTAATTCAATCTTGGCACGGGGCCACTTGCTGCTGAGACGGCGGCAAATACCACTATCATTATCGTGGAACGGTGAGATTATAAAGAAGTCTTTTGGTTTGGTTTCATTGAGCTCTTCGACCAGCCTGTTCCAAATACTACCATTGTATGTGTGTATAAGCCGTATCTTCCGTTCGGACTCTCCTTCTATGGGTTCTCTTATCCAGGAATAGATGGATGCCGTTTCTTCGATCCATTCATTTACAATCCGGGCGATTTCTTTATCCGTATTTCGAGCCGCATGCTCAAAGAATGTAAATGCTTCTTTGGCGATGCTAATTTCCTCCTGGCTTTCACCTTCGAAGTTAAATGGGATCGTATTGAGCAGTTCGAAATTACTTGAACAACCTGAGCGGGTGAGATTGTTACTTCCGCAGATAACCTGTCCTCCAGATTCTGTTAGCAAGAGGGTCAACTTCGGATGGAATGCGCCTTGCGGGCGATGAACGGGAACCACTAGATATCGCCGGTTTAACCAACGGGCCGGTACATCACGGTTCAGAAGATCGGTCCACTGATGTGAATCAAGGAAGACAACAATGCGCCGCGCTTTTGTTAAAGCCTGACAACGAAGTAGTCGACGCTCAAAAAAGTCAGGATCGAATTGAAATGTTGAAAGAAATGCTATATATACCGGCTCACCAGTGAGCAAAGAGCAATAGTCGAGGTATTTCATTCCCGGCTCTCCCTTATACGCTCTTCTTTAAGCAGTCGTAGCCCGTCCTCAGTAACCACTATCGTTTCGTTGTCGATATCCGCCAAAAGCCCAAGATCTTTCAAGATACGTAAAGCTCTGTCAAAGCGTGGGTTGCCCATTCCAATCTTCTCGTAGACTTCGTTCGGTCGAGTCGAAATCTTGCTCCCGTCGACCTGTAAGAGACAGCGATCCCCTATTGCAGTTTTTTCGAAGGACATGGACTGATGCTGTTGCACAACGTATCTGGTGAGCACGAATTCAGCCAAGATTCTCCATTGGCATTGACACCACTGCCCAAAGCGACGAGTAAGCCCGGTCGTCAATACAGGCGGTACCAGATCGAGATAGGGATCATTCGAGGCGCCCGCTAACCAGTTTCCATAGTTCGTTCCTTCCCATTGCGTATAACGGGCCAGTGTCAACCCAAGCAGTAGTAGCGGAACGGCCAGGCCGGTCGGAGATTGGAGGTAGATGCGTTTACGGATCACCCTTTCAAGCCGATCTTCTGAGGACGCATTTGTAGGCCGAAGTGTTTTGTCTAGCAAAACACTGGTTTTAGAGTCGAGTTCTTGAAATACCCCAATAAATAATTGGATCAATTCCGATGGCGTGGATTTTCCGAAGTCTTTCGCAAGGTCAAGGACGAGCAGTTCCGATAGAGTCTTGCTTACAATTTTTGAGCTCAGTGCCTTGACCAACTCCTTAACTGACGCCCCAACCAAACCCCTGTCGGAAACCTGGGTAATCAGCCACGCAAACATACCCTCTAGAGCGACTGACATGTAGTGGTGAAAGTAAAACATCCGCCAGCGCGTCGCAATATCAAGCAGAGGTTTTGGCCACTTGATCTCGATTCGCTCCCCCTCATCAGAAACAATTTCACCGAAATAAACAGCGTAATTGAAAGTCGTTTCGTTCAGAATCCACCCCTCGTTGCTCAATTGCCGACACAATTCGAGAAGAAGAGTGAGTGATCGACTGCGTATTCGGTGCGAATCACCGTTGATTTTTACCCGTGCGAAAAAAATGTCACGTAGTAACGGTCTATCGGGTGCCGTTGGTTCTTCAAGAGTGCAAAACCCCCCTCGTTTTCCTAATTCGCTCAGGCTACGCACAGTGCAGTGGCGTTTTGCTGTCGACAGATTCCGGACTGATTCAAGCCGTCCGGTGAGGGAGTCATAACTTTCGGCAAGTTGCTTTCCCAAAGAAGACAGTTCCAGATCATTAAAGGTCTGAGTAGCAGTCCCTTCCTCTTCATCTGAAGGGATTGCCTCATCCTCTGTGATAAAAAAACCCAGGTTGACAAGCGAATTAAAGTATGCGTCCAAGGCTGGATTCTTAGCAAACGGCAACTTTCGTAACTCGACTACGGGATAACCTTTGGAGAACCATTTTGTCACGCTCTCGGAACCTACCAAAGAGCCGCCGGGGCAGGATTTTCCTTTGTGATGGGCAATACAGCCCAGGACCAACGCCTTTTCGCGGAGAGTGATGGCCTCTCGCAGGCCTAGATCGAAACGCTGTCCTTTTTCATGTATCTGCCAATCCTGGACACACCAGGGTATAAAAGAAAAATATCTGGCTCGCGGCGTGATTGATGTGATGCAGAACAATAACCGGCTCGCAAGACGAGACGATCCCCGTAGTGCAAGTCCCAGAGGGTCTTGAACATCCGAAACTGGAACATGTTCACTCCAGCACAGGAGTAACGGTTTTTGTTTCAACTGCTTGTCCACTACAAAACCTTGCAGGCTATGGGGTTTTACCAAGTGTCGCCACGTACTCGGCAACGACGCGGACCGCTTCCTGATCCTCCGGTACAAGGACAATGGGTCTGAACTCTTGATTGATCGGAGACAGAACGATTTTGAGGTGTTGCCATTCACCATCATCGGCACCGGTCTTTTCAGAATGATACCTCTTGACGGTATACGAGCCCCCCGTTTCAGGATCTGCAGGTCCGCGATACTGCACAAGGACAATCTTCCCTTCGCGACTGCCCACTGGATTAGCTCGAAAAACGAGATAATCTCCATCGTAGATCCGCGGTTCCATGGACCGCCCTATCGCCTTGGCGACAAACATCCTCTCATCGAGGCGCCCGATGCCGTCGGCCTCGATCCACCCTTCCGGCTCGACTGGCTCACCACCCCCAAAATAACCGGCGGCAGCCTTCAGGCTGTACAACGGCAACAGGGTTTTAAATGCCTCTTTCTTCGCGCGTACGTCATCGAGTGAAATAAGGTTAAGCTGGGGCCCAGGCTGAGGCTTAACCAGCGAGGCGGCTAAATCCATCAACGACTTTACTCCTACGGTAAGCGCCATCTCGAACTTCCGCTGTGGCAAAAAGAGGTACCGCCAGTGTCCATGCACAGTACGACTCATCTTTTCACACCAGAGGTTCGCTGCTGCTGATTTGAGCCCCGTGTTCGGCCGGATCTCTCCCTTGGTTTCGGCAAGCCACTTTACCTCGCGGCCATCCGCTTCGCGCGCAGTGATGATGAAATCCGGATAGTATTGCCTTGGCCGGTTCCCCTCATAGTAGGTCACGGAGAATCCAAAGCGCTCATTCTTGAAGTAACAAATTACATCGCTGGCGCGGTCGAGGAACTCGGAGAACCGTTTTTCCAAATCGGTGTGACAGGGCACCTTGTTGGTGTGGCACCGTTTACCCTCGGCGAGTACGCCGGTCCATTGAAATCGGCGCATATTTGCAGAGTCAAGCCAGTCCGGGTTCCCAAGGATCGGCACGGGTTCGACGCCGGCGACCCCAGCGCCGCGGACCGCGTTCTCGAGTATATCCAGAACCGGGAAACGCCAGAAGGGAATACCGACGTCCCGCAGATCGCTCTTCACTCCATCCACTTCGAGGATGCGCAGCCGTGAGTCAAGAAATCGCCGGCTGAGGTCGAGTAATTCGTCAAAGGTTGGACCGATGCCGAGATCCGCAGCCGAACCGGGATTGGTCGAGTCGAAAAGCTCTTCGGCAATGAGAAATGCGGTCTTGAGAAGAGGCCATTCCTTTCGGAATTCATCGAGAGTCATGATTGCTTCAGGCTGACCGCCAACAACGGGACGCACGTTCACGTCAGGTGGTGTCTCTTTTGAGTTCAGCTTGACCTCAGGTAGCTCCTCAACACGAACCAGATCGGCGAGCGATTCCGTCACGCCCACGGCCCATGAACGAACATTAGGAACGCGAACGCGGAACTTCGCTTTCTTCGCGTCGGGTTCAATCCAGACGGGCTTCTGGCCCCACTCTCCGGTTTTTGGGCGTTTGCGCTTTTCTACCGGGAACCCCACGAAGGGAATGCCGAAGGCGTCCACCGTCTCTTCAGAGCCCTCGGGGCGTTCTTCCAGCGGCTGATTCAGAACGTCGTAGTTCGTCCGACGGAGTCCACGTCCTATAATCTGTTCCGTGAGAAGCGGGGAACCGAAGGCGCGCAGGCCAAGGATATGGCTAACACTCTGCACGTCCCAGCCCTCAGAGAGCATATTGACGCTGACGATGCAACGCACACCCTCGCCGGCGAGTCCTTTTCTTCCAACAGTATTGACTATTTCCCGCAGAACCGCCTCGTTACCTTTGTCTGCGTCAAAGACTTTGGAGTCAACCTGGATCGTCACCCACCGCTTCCGATCCTCATCGTCGGGGTTACGCAAAAGATCGTACTCGCGCGTCAGGTGCTCGAAAAGCCAAGCGGCTCGGGTGGCATTATCGGCGACGCACAGAAGCACAGGGCTCGGACCACGGGCGAAATCGAACATCGAGCCCCACTCGTTAAAGTCCTTTTTCCATGATGAGTAAATGCTGGCGATTGCCCCTTTGCAGCCGCGGAGATACTCTTCTTTGGTCCTGGATCCCTTCACATCATCCCAGAGATCCAGGTAGATATGCCCCTTCTCATCGGGGTCGGGGAGGCGCACCACTTTCACAAGGCCGGATTCAAAGGCGTCGTATACGGAAAAATCGCAGACGAGCCACTCGAAAAGCGTCCCTTCAGGTTTGGGGGAACCGGAGCCGTACCAAGGAGTGGCCGAGAGGTCCACAACCAACGAAACCTTCGCGGCCTTGGAGATGCGGTCCAAAATCTTGCTCCACTTGATATAGGCCGGATCATCGCTTTTTTTCGTGCGTTTTTCGCCATACACATGGTGTGCCTCGTCGTTGATCACGACCAGGTCACGCCAACCGCCAAGCATCCGGCGAATGACTGCATTCGGATCTTGTTGCGCACGGCGGCGCATCGCCCGGAGAACGGCGGCGGGGATAAAACGCCCTTCCTCGACTACATCTTCGGGGATCCAGTCCTCGCGTTTCCCCTCCAGCGGGATGCCCTGCCAATTGCGCACAACCACGTTTGGGTGAAACTCATCACGATATTCCGGCGGTATCGTGTCAAAGGCGTCGTATAGGTTATGCTCACCCGAATAGGCGAGGCCATCCCCTCGTGGTTTACCGCTCACCCTGTCGCGCACGGTGAGGTTAGGAACGAGCACGAGGAAATTTGCCGAAAGGGATGACCCGCTCACCTTGCGCCTGTGTAGCGTAGACCAGGTGACCAGGAGGGCCATCACGACTGTTTTTCCCGTGCCGGTCGCAAGTTTGAGGGCGTAGCGGATGAGGTCAACCGTCTCTGGCATCTTTCGCCGCTTCTGGACCTCATAGAGGTAGATGATGGTCTCGATGGCCTCCTGCTGGCAATAAAAGAAACGCCTTCCGATAGCCCGTCGTTCATCGTCACGCTCGAACCACCATTCAAGAAGCCGCCTCGTGACGAGAGCCGTCCCCAGGTAGCCGGACTCGCGCCATCCACGTACCTCTTCGCGGAGCTGATTGACGAAGTCGTTCTGCTGTTCGCTCGACGCCAGCATGTCTTCAAAGAGCCCCGCCTGCTTTCCAACGATGCCGGCGATGCCACCCTTGGCATCCTTGGCCGACGCAAGGAATCGTACCGATGGTCGTCGCACCAGGGCGAGCTTCGATCTGCCGCCCGGCAGAAGCTGGTAGTGCTTGTCCGGTTCACGGAAGGCATCGCAGATGACAACGCGATCGACAATATAGGCCATGACCGTGCCCCCCTATGCCAGTTCGCGGACGATAGTGGCCTCGTTGCCGTAGACGTCCACGACCTTTACCGCGATCCTTTTGTAGCCGCGTACCGCGAAGGGCTGGGACGCGAGCTGAAGGGTGTATTCATCAGGGGCTACCTCCGCCTTGAGCGTAGCCTTGAGATTCGGCGCCTTCTTAAAATCGAAGAACATCTGGCAATCCACGAAGCAGTCGCCGTCATAGTCTTCGTCCAGGTACCAGGCCGCGACATAGCCAGAATCGGCGTGTTTGTATTCGGACCGCCGGTGTTTAC
>JAHJDG010000130.1 GCA_018812265.1 bacterium
CGTGCTGAGCACCAACCAGTCCGGGCAGGTGACCTTTGCGACGCAACTGACCTTGCCGGCCACGCCGGGGATTTATCCGCTCAAGGTCTATACCAATCTGGCGACCGATGGGGATCGCGGCAACGATACCCTCACGGTGAACCTCAACGTGAACTACTGCTACGACGTGAATATCGGTTCGCCCACCTACCCCTTCAGTCTCGTCAATCAGTCCAACTGCGACTCGGTGGATCACTACAATGCCACCTGTCTGGGTTCCTATGACGGCGGTTGGGAGAAGGTGTACAAGTGGACGGTTACCACGGCCGGCGAGTACACGATCACCATGAATCCGGGTACCACCACCTATCCGGGTCTGGCTCTGGACAGCAACTGTCCTCCGGGAGCGACCTGCATCGCCTATCGGACCAGTTCGTCTGCCACTCCGCTGGTGATTGCCTGTCAGTCCCTGACGCCGGGTGTGTACTACATCATGGTGGACACCTGGCCGTCACCCTACTGCATTCCCGACTACAGCCTGACCATCGAGGTGTGTCTGCCGTGCGATTCGATCCCGTTGTGCGGCACGCCCGCCGAGACCGAGCCCAACAACACCTGCGCAATTCCCGACGCCTACGTGCTGGGCTGCGATGACGTAGTCTATGCCCGCCACTGCATGGAACCCGACAGCGATTGGTTCCGGGTGATCATTCCGCCGATGACGCAGCTCACCCTTGACTTGTTCGACGGCACGAACTGCACCGTCAGTCCGTCCACCACCGTGCAGTACAAGGTAGCCAACGACACTTGCGGCGGTATCGCCGGTCCCTACACGGGTCCGCGTCCGTACCTTAATTGCTCGCAGAATCCCGTCACGATGCACGTGCTGGTGTACGCTTTGGGTGCCGGAGCCCGTGGTCCCTACAAGCTGACCACCACCTGCACCACCAACCTCTACTGCGGCACTCCGATCGAGACCGAGTCCAACAACACCTGCGCGACGTTCGACGCTTACCAGCTCACCTGCACCAATAACGTGGTCTACGGTCTGCACTGCCCGTCGAGCGACAGTGACTTCTTCAAGATCACCATTCCGCCCGCCTCCATCGCAGTGATCAAGGCCTATGACGGCGCCGGCTGTGCGACTAATCCGCCAACCACCGTGTACACCCAGCTCTACAACACGGGCTGCGTAGCGGTAGGAACGGCGGGAACGGCCAACAAGACCGTCAACTACTGTCATGGGACGGTGGATACCACGGTGTATCTGTTGGTGAAAAATTACGGCACGACCACGCAGTACACGGGTCCCTACAAGATCGTGGTGGAATGCGGATCGGCACCGGCCAATGATCTGTGTGTGAACGCCATTCCGGTGGCGATCGGATCGAGCACGATCGGCAACGTGTACTGCGCAACCCTCGACAGCGTTCCGGTGTGTGACGGCTATCCCGGTACGCTCGCGGCCGGCGTGTGGTATACGTTCGTCGGCAACAACAGTCTCATTCAGGTCGGAACCTGCAACGCCAATACCACCTTCGACACGCAGGTTCTCGTCTATACGGGAGCGTGCGGTGCGTTGGTGTGCGCGACGGCCGACGATGACGACTGTGCCAGCCCCGGCCTGTCCTCACTGGATACGGTCTGCGCCCAGCTGGGCGTGACCTATCGCGTGCTGGTCAAGCAGTACAGCACGTCCACGACTCCCGGTCAGTTCCAGCTGGATCTGGTGGATCTCGGGGTGGCGTGCGACATCGGTCGCTGCTGCTATGGGCCGGTCACCAATCCGAGCTGTCTGGACACGACCGCGGCCCGCTGTACTCAACTCGGCGGCGCGTGGACGTTCGGACTGAACTGCACGGCCAATCCGTGCCCGATCTGCGTGGTGGATGCGTCGGTAACCGCTCCCGGTCAGTGGACCGGAACCACCATTGGGCAAACGGACGACTGCAATCTCCGTGTGACCGGCGGCGACTACATGTACGCCGTCACCATCCCCTACGCCAGCACCTGGACGTTCTCGCTGTGCAACACCAGCCCGACCTGGGACACCTACCTGTATCTGTCCCAGTTCTGCTGCAACGGCTACCTCTACTTGAACGACGACTACTGCGGCGCGGTCTCGGAGATCAATTGTGTCTCGCTGACTGCCGGCATCTACTACCTTGACGTCGAGCCTTACAGCACCTCGTATTCCGGCGCATTCGTGCTGGACATCTACGACTGTGCCTGCCCCGACATTACCTGTACGCCGACCGTAACCGAAGTCGAGCCGAACCTCGGCTGTCTGGATACACTCCAGAACTTCAGCACGGTAAACTGCGGTGACGTTGTTCATGGCACGGTGACCTCGACGACGAGTCTGCGTGACGTGGATACCTACGTCCTCAATCTGGCATCCCCGCAGATCGTCACAATTGACGTGGATCCCGAGTTCGATGCCATCATCTGGCTCTATCGCAGCGGCGCAATCGTCTGCCCCGATACGCTCGTGGGTTCGGTGGACGACAGTCTGAACTGCGAGGACGAGAGATACGTCTCGCCGTGTCTGCCGGCGGGTCGCTACCACATCTACGTGGCTCCGTACTTTGCCACGATTCCGAATCCGGCGGACTACTGCATGACCATCTCTTGTCAGACGTGCGTGGTTCCCACCGGACGCTGCTGCTACGGTACGGATCCGTTCGCCCCGCTGTGCGCCGACGTCACGCTGTTCGCGTGTGACAACCTCGGCGGCGTGTGGGATGTCGGCCTGACTTGCGCCGCCAACCCGTGTCCGCTGCCTCCCATGTGCCCGACCGGTTCGATGGTCAGCCAGCGGCCGTATCTGCCCACCGAGAGTTGGACGTTCGGAAACTCGGAGCAAACACTCAACTACCGCGCCTATGACAACTTCTACACCGCCGCTTCTCCGATCGGCGCGGTGAAGTTCTGGGGCGTAACCGGATACTTCAACGGCACAGCCTGGCAGCTTTGCAGTGAAGATCCACTGCCGGTTGAGATCAAGTTCTACAACGACGTAGCGAACTATCCGGATACGCTGAATCCGGTCTGCACGTACCTTGATACCCTAACGGGTGTGGCGACTCCCGATCCGTTCGGTACATTGCCGTGGACGCAGTACGAGTGGACGGCGCAGCTCACTCCGCCGTGCGCGGTCAATCCGGGCTGGATTTCCATCCAGGGCCAGGGCGATCCGCTGTGCTACTTCCTGTGGGCGGGATCGCCGGATGCCAACGGCGACGCCTACTCGCTCCATTGGATCGGCAGCTGGGCGGTCCGTGCCTATGACCGTGCGATGTGCTTCACGGCGGCTCCTTGCGACGCGGTAACCGACCTCACCGTGTACAAGGTGCTCGGCGTTCCCAACGTCTGGCTGCACTTCACGGCTCCGCAGCCCGGCGCTTACAACGTCTACAGCACGACCAACCGCAACAACGACGGCGATCCGCGCGGCGGTGATCCCGACTTCACTTTGGAGACGACGCTCACCTCCACCACCCCGGCCCAGTTCATGGAATGGACCGATCCGGCCGCCCCCGGCGGTTACAAGTACTACGTGGTGGTCCACAACTGCTCGCTGCCGACGCTGTTCGGTCGCTGCTGCTACGGCAGCCCGACGAGTCCGAGCTGTCAAGACAGCATCAGCGTGGATGACTGCAACGTACTGGGTGGTACCTGGACGTACAACCTGAACTGCGTGGCCAATCCGTGTCCGGTTCTGCCCGGTGACAACTGCAGTGATGCGGTTCTGCTCACCGGGACGCTTCCGATCACGGTCACCGGCAACACCACCGGTCTCACCAACGACTACACCTGTGTCGGCCTCGGCGCTACGGCTCCCGCGGGCTGGTATCCGGTGGGGTCCTACTACAGTGAGACCAGCACGGCGGCCGCGCCGGATGCCGCTTACCATTGGATCGCTCCGGCAACCGCCACTTTCAAGATCACGATGTGCAACGCCGGCAGTGACTACGACCAAGCCATGCTGATCTACAACTACACCTGTCCGACCGAACCGCTGAACCCCGGCGACTTCATCGCCGGCTGCGATGACCTCGGCTCGACATTGTGTGCGTTGAGCAGCTTGCGCGCGGGCGTCGAAGTCGCGCTGTCTCAAAACCAGCACATTCTGATCATCGTGGACGGCTACAGCACCAACGTGGGCAACTTCGAGCTGACCATCTCGCAGAATCCGTAAACCCCGTGGTCCTGTAGAACGCAACTTTTCTGTGGCGAGTGATCGCCACAGGACTGAAAACCCAAGCGGCCGGTGCAATCTGCACCGGCCGCTTTCTCTATCTTGTATTTCGTCGAGCGGAGTCGTCGGGCTACTCTTCGGGAGGGCGTTTGATGACGGTGAAGTGCCGATGCCGCACCACCTCGCCCTCGGCCAGATAGATCGCGTCCTGCGCGATGTTGGTGGCCAGATCGGCGACGCGTTCCAGATACCGCGCGGCCGAGAGCATCTGAATCCACTGATCCAGACGGCGGGGATCGCTGCGAATCTCATCCAATACTTCGGTGAATAGTTCATCCCGCAGCACATCCACCTCGTCGTCCGACATCACCACTTCCCGTCCCAAGTCCGGGTCCGACTCCACCACCGCGTCCAGACTGCGTCGCACCATCGAGATCACTTTCTCGCCCATGACCGCGAGCCTCTTCGGCACGGGAACTTGCCCGCATTCCGCGAAAAACACGACCCGCTCGGCCATATTGACGGCATAGTCGCCCATCCGCTCCAAATCGTTGTTCATCTTCAGCACCGTGACCACGAACCGCAGGTCGCGCGCCACCGGTTGATGAAGGGCGAGAATCTTCAGGCAGTCTTCTTCGACTTGAACTTCGCGGCGGTCAATGACTTCGTCGTTGGCGATGATCTGTTCCGCCAGTTTGCGGTCGCACGTCGAAAGTGCGCGGATCGCCTGCGAGATGCTCTCCTCAACCAGCGTTCCGGTTTCGAGAGCGATCTTGCGCAAACGATCCAGGTCTCTCTGCAAGAATTTCGGCATGGTGTTGGTCCGATTATCCGAACCGACCCGTGATGTAGTCTTCGGTCTGCGGGTCGGTCGGTTTGGTGAAGATCTGTTTGGTGGAACCCACTTCGATCAGGCGGCCTTCATAAAAAAATCCGGTAGTGTCCGATACGCGGGCCGCCTGCTGCATATTGTGTGTGACGATCACGATCGTGTAGTCACTCCGTAGCTCTGCGATCAAGTCCTCGATGCGCTGCGTGGAACGAGGATCGAGGGCCGAGGCCGGTTCGTCCATCAGCAGAATCTCCGGATCCACCGCCAGCGCCCGCGCGATGCACAGCCGCTGCTGTTGTCCTCCCGACAGATCCATCGCATTCCGTTCCAGACGATCCTTGACTTCCTCCCACAGCGCCGCCCGGATCAGACTCCGTTCCACGATCTCGGAGAGCTTCCACCGGTCCCGCAGCCCCTCAATCCGCGGCCCATAGGCCACGTTCTCGAAAATGGACTTGGGGAACGGATTGGACTTCTGAAAGACCATCCCGATCTTACGACGCAGGGAGAACACGTCGGCCGCGGGCAAGTAGATGTCCTGGCCGTCCACCAGAACCCGACCCTTCAGACGGGTGTCCTCGATGATATCGTTCATGCGATTCAGCGTCCGCAGGAACGTGGATTTCCCGCATCCCGAGGGTCCGATCAGAGCCGTCACGCGGGCGGGCGCGATATCCATGCTTACGTCGAACAACGCCTGCGTGTTCCCGTAGAAGAAGTTGAGTTCTTCCGTGCGGATTTTGGGCGGGGCGGCCAGGGGAGGCGGAGTCGGAACTACCATCGGTATTTCTTCCGGAAATGACTGCGAAGCAGAATCGCCGCCAGGTTCAGACCCAACACCAGCGCGATCAGCACCAGCGCCGTGCCGTATTGCAAAGGTCGTACCTTATTCACGTCGGGAAGCTGCGTCGCCAGAATGTACAGGTGATAGGGAAGCGCCATCACTTGGTCGAAGATGGAATTCGGAAGTTTGGGAAGGAAGAACGCCGCCACGGTGAGCAGAATCGGAGCGGTTTCACCGGCCGCCCGACCCAGAGCCAGAATCGAGCCGGTCGCCATTCCCGGCACCGCATAGGGCAGAACGTTCTTGCGGATCGTCTGCCACTTGGTCGCTCCAAGGGCCAAACTGGCCTCGCGGAATGATTGCGGTACCGCCCTGAGCGCTTCCTCACTGGCGACAATGATAATCGGCAGCACCATACAGGCCAGCGTCAAGCTGCCGGCGATAATCGAAGCCCCGAACTTGAGGAAAATCACGAACAGTCCCAAGCCGAACAAACCGAACACGATCGAGGGAATTCCCGCCAAGGTAACGATGGCCAGCCGGATAGCCCGCGTCAGCCGTCCCTGCTTTGCATACTCCGATAAGTAAACCGCTCCCGCCATCCCCAACGGCAACGCGACGACGATGGTTCCCAGAACCAGATAGAGCGTGCCGACGATTACCGGAAGGATTCCCCCCTCGGATCCGCTCTTGCGGGGAATGTCGGTCAAAAACGTCCACGAGATCGCTCCCGCCCCGTGATACACGATATCGAAAATAATATAGCCGACGACGAACACGACAAAGTACGTCGCCAGCCTGAGGAGCCAGAAAGCCCGTTTTTCTTTGAATCGCTTGGTATCCACGTTACCCGATACGATATTTCTTGAGCACCCGCTGCGCGATCATGTTCAGCCCGAAGGTCATAATCAACAGCACCACGCCCACACAGAACAACGCCCGGTAATGATCGCTCCCGAACGGAACTTCACCCATTTCAGCGGCAATCGTGGCCGTCATCGTCCGCACCGATTCCAGCGGATTTCCGGTGATGATGGCCGCGTTACCCGTTACCATCATTACCGCCATCGTCTCGCCGATCACTCGTCCGATTCCCAGCATCACCGCCGCCACGATTCCCGACAGCCCGGCCGGAACCGTGACTTTCCAGATCGTCTGCAGTCGCGACGCTCCCAGCGCGAGCGAGGCTTCCTTGAACGACGTCGGCACGCTGCGGATCGCGTCCTCGGAAATCGAGATGATCGTGGGAATCGCCATCAGCGCGAGCAGAATCGCCCCCGTCAGCGCCGTTAGTCCGGTGTAC
>JAHJDG010000131.1 GCA_018812265.1 bacterium
CTGGGGGCGGGCAATAACTTCGTGGAGGTGCAGGTGGTGGAGCAAATCCTCGATCCACCGACCGCCAATGCCTTCGGGCTGTTCGAGGGACAGATCTGCGTGATGGTTCACTCCGGTTCACGAGGCTTCGGCTATCAGATTTGTACCGACTTTCTGCCGGTCATGAACAAGGCCGCCGACAAGTACGGTATCCCTCTGCCCGACCGCCAACTTGCCTGCGCGCCGGTCACCAGCCCGGAAGGGCAGCGCTACCTCGCCGCGATGCGCTGCGCGGCCAATTTCGCATGGGTGAACCGCTTGGTTATGCATCACTTCGCTCGCGAGGCATTAAAAGACATCCTCGACTTGTCTGAGGATCGCTGCGGATTCGCGCTGGTCTATGACGTATGCCACAATATCGCCAAGCTCGAGGAGCACATGGTGGAGGGGCGAAAGCGGCGGGTGTGCGTGCATCGCAAGGGAGCCACCCGGAGCCTTCCGGCCAATCATCCGCTGGTTCCGCCCGCCTACCGGCATGTCGGCCAACCGGTGCTGATTCCCGGCGATATGGGCCGTGCCTCGTACGTGCTCGTGGGTGCCGAGACCGCTCTCGTCGAGTCGTTCGGATCGGCTCCGCACGGAGCGGGGCGGCTGATGTCCCGCCATCAGGGGGCGAAACTCGCGCGGGGCGAGGAAGTGCGGGCTCGACTGGCCCAGCAAGGGATCATTGTTCAAGCCCGCAGCCGGGCCACGCTGGCCGAGGAGCAACCGGACGTGTACAAAGACGTGGAGGAAGTGGTGCGGGTGGCGGCGGGAGCGGGCTTGGCGACGCCGGTGGCCAAACTGCAGCCGATTGGAGCCATCAAGGGCTGATAGAAGTACTCCCTTTTTGTTCTCCCCGCATAGCGCGGGAGAGTGAAATGCAGTCAAAGCAAGAGGGACAAGCCCATGCTGAAACAGCACCCATTTCTGAGAGCATTGTTCATCTTCGTGAACATTTGGGTGTGTGCAATAGTCACACTTCTCATCCTTTATTTTTCATGGCTGCGAGAATGGCAAATGACATGGGGTGCGACAGACGTAGAAGTAAGCCAGTATATGGCGGGTGATGAACTGCTTGTGGATCCCACCCTGAACGCAACCCGAGCAGTGGAAATAAAGGCGCCTCCGGAGAAAGTATGGCCGTGGTTAATCCAAATGGGATACAAGAGAGCGGGCTTATATAGCTTTGGAGGGTTGGACAACGGTGGAATGCCCAGTGCTGAGAGAATCATTCCGGAATGCCAGAACTTAAGAGTGGGCGACCATATACTTCCATTGCTGGAAGTGGTTGGGATGGAACCGAACAAGTCAATGCTCTGGAGGTTCCAGAAGGGCGCGGGGGGATGGGAGAACGCCACGTGGTCTTGGGGTCTGTATGAGACAAAAAGTGGGCACACAAGATTGGTGTCACGCCTCCGGCAGCAGTACACTTATAATAGTCTTCCGGAGATAATTGCCTGGGTAATAATGGACCCGATGGAAATTTTCATGATGCGCACAACGCTGCTCGGAATCAAACGCAGGGTGGAGAGCAATTAGAGTTGTCGGTTTGGAGGCAACCTCACTTCAGAAGTAGAACTGGAGAAACAAACCATGACAAAGCGGAATCCCATCGGGACAAGAGAAACTAAGATCAAGACCTTCCGATGGCTATTCTATCTCAGTCTCTTCCAGCTCTTGGTGTGTCTTGCGGTCCCCATCCTTGTGATTCCTTTTCGTGCCCTGCTATTTGTAGAGATTTTGGTTGCTCTTACGATAGGCCTCCTGTTTGGACTGTACCTTATGGGCGTATGCATATACGGCATTTTTGTTGATTGGAAAAGGTTTCGTCTTTATGTGGTAATCGTGTCTCTTGTCAGTGTGTGGGCGATCTGGAGTGTCATTACTTGGCTCTTTATAGAACACATGCGCTATCTTACGTAGATGAAAAGATCACAGAGAAAATAAAGGAATTGATGGCCAAAGACGTAGTCCGTCAGCATGAACAACACTTCCATGACGGGACAAGATCTCCCGACCTTGAGGAAAGGGCAAGGCGGGTATTCTGGAATCTCTAAGCAGTCTGCTTCAACCCATGCAAAACAACTCTCACTGGTCTCGCGAGTGCGCGGTGGCGATCACTGTGTGCGACGCTGAAGGCATCATCATCGAAATGAACGACCGCGCAGCGGAGGTCTTCGCCAAGGACGGCGGAACCAAGCTAATCGGCACGAACGTTTTGGACTGCCATCCCGAACCGTCGCGCTCTCTGCTTGTCGAGCTTATGGCCAATCAGAGAACACATGCCTACACAATCGAGAAGAACGGCGTGAAGAAACTGATCTATCAGACTCCGTGGTTCGAGAATGGACAATTCGGAGGTTTGGTGGAGTTCTCGATGGAAATTCCCTACGAGATGCCACACTTCGTTCGAGGAACTTGAGAGACTCGATGAATCGGCGGTGTCATTGAACGGTGCAAAGAACGGCGACACTTGCGACGCGACGATCGAAGCCCTCTCGACCGATGGCCGGGGAATTGCGCGCATTGACGGACGGGCATTCTTTGTGAGCGGTGGCTTGCCCGGTGATCAGGTGCGGCTGCGGTTGAATGCGAAGGCGCGCCCCCCAGCCGCGACGATTCTGAAGTTGCTCGTTCCGTCGCCGCATCGCGTTTCTCATTCCTGTCCGCACGCTGCGAAGTGTGTCGGTTCGCCGTGGGGTAGTCTGATCTATGAAGAGCAGCTCCGCCACAAGCGCGAGCTTGTTCAGCGTACTCTGCAGAAGACTCTCGGACTGGTCGAGGTCGAGCCAGTGGAGGCGAGTCCCCGGCAGTGGCACTATCGCAATCGGGTATCGCTGCGCGTGTGGCACGGGCAGCGCCGGGTGGAAATCGGATTTGCCGCCGAAGCGCGGCGGGGGGAGGGGATTCCCATCGGCACGTGCCACTTGGCAACGGAAAGTGTGGCGGCCGGTGTGGGCGCGGTGGATTCGGCTTTGCGTCATATGGGGAAGGAGCATTTGCCGCTCCTGCCGCGCCGGATTCAGATTCATCATACCGCGCAGGGTGCGGGAGCGCTGCTGATCTGTTCGGGGGCGTGTGATCCGCGGATCGCCGAGAAATGGACGGAGATTCTTGGGCCGCACGTGTTGCCGGGCGGACTATGGATGGCCGGGGGAACGCGAGCCGGAGTTATTACCCCTGAGAAGCCCATTCATGCTCAGGCAAATGCGCTGCCGATGCGCACGCTCGCGCTCGGCCATGAGGTGGATGTTCATCCGGCGGCCTTCTGTCAGGCAAATTCGGGAGCGGCGGCGTTCATCGAGGAAGAACTGCGCCGACTTGCGCAAGATAGGAACCTATGCCGGGTGTGGGACCTCTATGGAGGATTCGGATCGCAGGGGCTGGCGGCGGCGGGATCGGCGCTTCCGGTGGAGGTCTTCGAGATCTCGCGGTTCTCCGAATCTACGCTGAAGGAACTCGCCGCTGTCGAGAACAATCCAGAAGTACGTTTCCATGGCGGCGACTTGCTCGAAACGTTGCCATCCTACGTGCCGTCCATTCAAGCGGATGATATGATTATTCTCGATCCTCCGCGCAGCGGCGCTCATGCCGACGCGCTGCACATGGTCGGAGAATCGGCCGCGAAAACGCTAATCTATCTCTCCTGCAATCCCGCCCGTCTGGCCCGCGATCTGGCCGTTCTGAAACCGCATCATTTCCACCCACAGATCATTCGTCCCTACGATTTCTTTCCCCAGACTCCCAGCATCGAAGTGCTGACACTGCTGAAGAGATAAGGGCGACCACAGCGGGCCGCCCCTACATTATGAATCATCCGGCAGGGCTTTTCACCCTGCCGTTTTTTTCTCAGTCGAGTTTGAGATTCTCGGGATTGAGTCCCTCGAAGGCTTTGTGCACGAAGCGGCCGTCCTTGCGGATGAGTTGATCGTCGAACCAGATCTCGCCGCCGCCCTTTTCGGGACGCTGAATGCAGACCAGATCCCAGTGAATCGCCGAGCGATTGCCGTTGTCGGCCTCGTGTTCGTAGGCGTTGCCGGGAGTGAAGTGGAAGGAACCGGCGATCTTCTCATCGAAGAGAATATCATCCATCGCCTCTTCGATGTAGGGATGGAAGCCGAGCGCGAACTCGCCGATGTAGCGCGCGCCTTCGTCAGTATCGAGAATCTTGTTCAACCGGGCATTGTCATTGGCGGTGGCCTCTACGATCTTGCCCTTCTTGAAAAGGAACCGTACGTTCTCGAAGGTGAATCCGCGATTGGAAGATGGAGCGTTGTACTGCAGTGTGCCCTCGATGGAATCCTTGACGGGAGCGGTGAAGATTTCGAGATCGGGAATGTTCATGTGTCCATCGCACTTGACGGCTCCGATCCCCTTGATGGAGAAGCGCAGATCCGTGCCGGGACCTTTGATATGCACGCGATCGGTTTTGTTCATGAACTCGACGGCGGGGTCTTGCGCCTTCGAGGCCTTGGCCCAGTCCACTTTTGTGCAAACCTTGTAATAGAAGTCGGTGAAGGCTTCGAGAGACATTTTCGCCATCTGTGCCATCTGTGGAGAGGGGAAGCGTAGAACCACCCAGCGGGTATTCGGCACGCGTTCTTCGAGGTGAACGGGTTTCAGCCAATGTTTTTCGTACAATTCCATCTTATCGCCGGGGACGTCGGAGAGTTCCTTGGCGTTGAAGATGCCGCGCACGCCCATGTAGCAGTCCATTTGCTTTATGCGGTAGAGCTCGCTGTCGGCGATCAGCTTGATTCGCTCTTCGGTGGCGTTCAGGAACAGCTTGCGTTGCACGAGCTGGGATTTGGCTTCGAGGACGGGCAAGCCGCCGGCGTCGCAAATTTCCTGCACGAGCACGGCGGTGAATTCGGGGGGGATGTCAATCGCTTCAACCAGTACCTTGTCACCCGGCTTCACGGCGGTGGAGTAGCGAACGAGAACACGTGCCAAATCGTGGTAGCGGGGATCAGCCATTACAGGGGTCCTTTCAAGTTAGGTGTGAGTCCACCTGTGCACGGCAGGGGAGAGTGATTCACTTGATTGAAGAGTATACAACACCTCGCCGACAATTGCAACCGGCCAGAGAGGAGCCAGGCCAGACCGGTGTGGCTCAGGACAAGTACCCGCCTACTGCTGCGAAGTGGCGGAATCTCATGTACATAATGGAGAATAGTTGGGTCAGTAATGCAAAGGGATCTAATTGGGATGCAGGATTTCAGAATCCACCCTGTTTGCCTAAGAGCAGGCGCGGGGCGAATCCGGAAAATCGCCCCGCGCGCGGTACTCGTTCTGGGTAACTTAGGACTTCTCAACCGCCAGATAGACTTCCGTCAGAAGCTCATCCGGTGGTGTTGAATCGGGATCGTTGAGGTAGATCTCCAGCGAAGGCCCGCTGCGGACGGAGTAGCCGTTTTGTGGAATCCACTGTCCGCAACACTGCGCGTAGAGGTCGCTGAGTTTCTCGTAGTATCCCTTGTGAACAGCCACGGCCCACAGACCTCCGCCGATTTCCTGCACGCCGATATCGCCCTCGGCTGCGATCTCCCGGTCGAGCACGATGGTCGCATCGTAGCGGATTTTCTCGGGCGGGGTGACCTCGGGATCGTCGTGGCAGATACCGATGAACTTGGTGTTCGGCCCGAGCAGTCCCTTGGGACCGGCCCAAGTGCAGAGTTTCTGCCAGGCCGCCTGCGCACCCTGAGCGTAGGGTCCGGTGCCCCGCGCGAAGGCCACTTTCATCTTGGGAACTTGTCGCACGTCCACGTCCATGAGTGATGCTCCTTGTTGGATGGATTGGAAATCCGTCATTTCTCCGTACGGATCGTAGTGAATGAGAGCATCGGATCGGGCGGCGACGGGCGGGTGGTGTTCTTTGCGATATTGTGAGGGAGCTACGCCGAAGACCACCTTGAACGCGCGCGAGAACGCATCGAGCGTATCGTATCCGGCGTTGAAGGCAACGTGCGTGATTCGCGCCTTACCGTGTTTCAGTTCAAAAGAGGCGCGTTCGAGTCGCAACCGTCGAACGTGTTCCATGACCGATTCACCGACCATGCCGCGGAAGATCCGGTGGAAGTGAAAGGGCGAGAAACACGCAACCTCGGCCAGATCATCGAGGGACACGGCTTCATCAAGGTGATTCTGAATGTAGACCAGCACGCGCAAGATGCGCGCCTGGTAGTCCTGTTCGGTACTTGTTTTCACGTATGCCCTTCCGGACGATCCACGACGGCAAGATCGGTATTCCAAATCTTAGAAGTTTGATCGTTCTTGCGGAATTGACGGTCGGGAGCGTGTTCAGCGCAAGTTCCGCGGGCCGTCCTGCGGGGGAGTGGTCCACAGGTTGTAGTCGTTGCCTTCAAGAAGCTGCAGGTTGTTCATCTCGTACTGACCGCGGTGGAGGTCGTACTTGTCGTAGAAACCGTTCTCGAATTCGTAGACGTCGCCGGTTTCGGGATTGTAGAGCCGCTCGTTTCCGAGGATCGCATCGCTGCGCTTCTCGCTCATCACGTCGTCGGAGCGGTTGCGGCTCTGCCAGCCTTCCATGATGATGTCGGAGGCGTCGCTGAGCGCTTTGCCAGCGTCACCCACGCCCTTCCAGACCTTCTGTTGCTGCACCAGGCAGTTCGAAACGTAGGCCGGACTCAGTTGAAAGCTCTCGGCGGAGGCGATGAGTTGCGGCTGCAGCGCGGCGAATTCGCGTTTGGGAGCGGTGATCCCCGTAACGAGAAATCCCCAGCCGGTGTTGCCGCCGGGACCGCCGGTGTGGCCCATGAGCGGGGCGACCGTCGCGTAGAACAATCCTTCCGCGACGTTGCCACCTTCCGCGAACACGGCGCGCACGAGGGCCGTGCTGCCGCCTTGAATGAGGGGCGGTTGCGGAGTGACCGAGATCACCTGCATCTCTCCCAGACGCGGACAGGCGGGCATGAAACTCTGCGCCACATTGGTGGCGGCGATGCGGTGCCACTGCCGCATGAAATTATCGGGCGTCAGCGGCGCGACGGTCGGCATTTCGATATATGCGACGGGATAGCCGCCCATCTGCATATATTGCAGGTCAATCTGTCGTTGCTCCTCGACGAGGTACACCGGCCCGACTTCGCCGAAGAAGAAAATCTGCCGGAGCGGATATCCCGGATCGCGAACAACGAACGCAAAATCCCCGCAGTTCCCCGCCGTAGCGACCTGCCAGCCGCGCGGGATTTGCATCGAGAAGAAACCGCCGTCGTGAGCCTGAAGCGCGAGCTTGGGCGGGGGCGGAGTCTTCGTCGCTTGCGTTTCTTGCGTCTGTGCGGGTCGCGACCCGCACGAGAGCAGAATCAATGTGGCGATCAGGAAAAGCGACAGATGAATCCGATGAGTGTTCATGGATTGACCTCCCGTTTGATTGAAACCGTCGGGTGGATGAGAAACCTCCCTCGGCGAAATCCTGTCTTAGTCTTTCGTCCAGATTTGCCGATATTGGCCGTCATCCCAGTAAAGAACGTAGGCCGAGCCTTCCCAATTGTTCCATTCGATAGCGTCGTAGCGAGTGGACACGGGAACTTCCTCACCCGTCAAGGGATAGGGTTTGATCGTTTGCGGGGGCAGCGTGCGAAGATAGTAGTTGATCCACCCGCGGGGAAGCGGATTCCAGGGGATTGCTACGTCGTAGCCCTCCGTGGTTCGATGGAAGACCGCCAACATCGGTGAGATCGTGTCCTTGTCCGTCGCAGAGGATTCCGTGATATCGGAAATGAGCATGAGGGCAACGTCGGTCAAGCTATCGCCGTTGAAATCACCCCAGCACAGGAAAGGAAGCGTCGAATCGCCGATCACATGCCACAGCGGATAGATATCCGGTTCCCAACCTTGCGATACCGCATAGGCGGAGTCTATGGAGCCGTATCCTATGCGGTAGTCCTCTTGGGTGGGAATCCGGTGTGCGGGGAAGTGCGCTTGCAGCACCGACAACAGGTGGTCAGGCAGAATCAACTCGCGGTCGGGGGTGATGACCGGCTGGTCGGGCGGCTCTCCTTGCGCAGGAAATCCCGCACAGAGAATAACCATCAGGGCGACCCATACGCAGAGAAGATTTTTCATGGTGATGCCTCTCTTAAGCCTTTCTTAACGAGAAGGTAGATTTGATCAGGGGTACGGCTTGCCGTGTCCGCGTCACTCCGAATGTTTGAAGCGGCGGCGGACGGAGAAGATGAATAAGGTCACGAGGGCTGCGGTAAATAAAGTTTGCAATAACGCTACAAGGGTGAGAACAAAGCGAAAGGGAACATTGTTCACGAGCGTCCAATCTACTTCGTTCGAAAACCAACCACGATCCAGGCTGGCCACGCGGAGGGCGGCAATCAGTCCCTTGAAGATGACGTTACCGATGCCACTTGCCGACCATGCCAGCTCGCGGCCATAGAGCAGCCCCGCATAGATAATGGCGCAGACAAGGATCACAGACAGCAAACGGTAGGCCGGTCGCCAGATGCTGCCGCTGAAATCGGACGCGCACTTGTAGAAACCCAGTAGCCACTCGTTCTTCCAATCGCCTTTCTCCTTGGCGGCCATCAGACGAGCTTCGAACAGGCCGCGCTCGAAGTCATTAGCCAGAGGATGATCGAGTTCTTTGCGGAAGTTTGCCACCAACTGCTGATACGTGATGGCGATCTCGTCCCAGCTCGGAGTGTCGAACTCCTCTTTGTCTGAAGATTTCTTTCCGAATCGGGTCGGATCATTGCGTAGAAAGACCTCGTCGGCCACGGCGCGGCGACCCTTCCACTCGGCCCATTTGGGGATGTTGTAGAACTCAATCTGGCGGCAGTCGGTACGGGTGAGGAGCACGCGGCTGAGATCGGTGTTCTTTATGATGAGTTTGCGGTCCTCGCGCAGCTCATTGTTCCGCAGATCGAGCAAAGGCTGCGCGCCGTCTGGAGAAGATTTGAAGCACAAGCTCTTGAGCAGCAGCCGCCCCGCCTTAATCTCCTCGCCCCGCCAGATCAAGCGCACCAGCCCGGTTGTCGTCACGTTCGTCAAGTTGGCCGAAACTGCGAACGACGCATGGTAAAGATTCACGTCCCCCGTGAACTGCGCCGCGCCGAAAGACGCGTGTTTCGTGAACTGCGCCAAGTTAAAAAACGCGAATCCCTTGAACCTTGCAGAAACGAAACAAGCCAAAGTCTGAAATTTAGCCCCTCCGAACACGGTGTTAACCGGAAAGACGGCACGCCCAAATAGGTTTGGCTCCCACTGCCTGTCCACAAATACCCACTCCCTGAAATTCCACTCACCTGCCCCTTTATTCCGCCACTGGCGGATCTGCCGGGCCAGCTCATTGCGGAACTCCTGCGGATCTTTCTCTTCGCAGTGAAAGATGCACTTGTCACCACCCCGATAGACGTCGCGTCCGCAGCCTTCATAGGAACATTTCTTTTCGGGCATGGATTCCTCTCATTCTGTTCCGGGCACCCGAGGACGGGAGCCTCGGCGGAAATGTGCTCGGATTCTGACCATATCACGGACCAACACCCGGGAGGGTGTTGGCTGGTAGACGGCTCGGCGGCACGCTGCAATCGGCAGGGGCGGGTCTAAGACCCGCCCCCACATTCGGAAGTAGCTATATCTTCGGTCCGGCCGCGCAGACCTCGGGCGGGGTGCCGGACTCGAATTTTTTGAAGTTCTCGATGAAGCGGGCCGCCAGATCGCGATAGGCCTGTTTGTAGGCGGCCTTGTCCGACCACGCGCGGTCGGGATACATCACGTCCTCGGGAACATCGGGACAACGCTTGGGAACGCTGAAGCCGAACACCGGATCGGTGTAGTACTCGACGTCCTTGAGCGCACCCGACAAAGCCGCATTGAGGAGATTGCGGGTGTGCCTAATCGAGATGCGCTTGCCGATGCCGTACTTGCCGCCCACCCAGCCGGTGTTGACCAGCCAGCAGTCCACGCCGTAGCGGTTGATCTTGTCCCGCAGCAGCCCCGCGTACTTGGCCGGATGATGAACCATGAACGGAGCGCCGAAACACGTCGAGAATGTGATCTCTGGTTCAATGCCGAGGCCCACTTCCGTGCCGGCGATCTTGGCCGTGTAGCCGGACAGGAAGTGATACATGGCCTGCTCGACGGTGAGCCTCGCAATGGGCGGCATCACGCCCGACGCATCGCAAGTGAGCATGATGATGTTCTGGGGATGCCCGGCCATCTTCTCGGGTACCGCATTCTCGATAAACGTCAGCGGATAGGACGCGCGGGTGTTTTCGGTGAGGGTTTCGTCGTCGAGATCAATCTGCCGCGAATTCACGTCGAAGATCACGTTCTCGAGGAGCGATCCGAATTTGCGGGTACAGGCGTAGATCTGCGGTTCGGCGGTGGGGGAGAGGGCAATCACCTTTGCGTAGCAGCCGTTCTCGATATTGAAGATGCCCTCGTCGGTCCAGCCGTGCTCGTCGTCGCCGATCAGCCCAAGACCGGGATCGGCCGAGAGCGTGGTCTTGCCGGTTCCCGAAAGTCCGAAGAAGAGCGCGCTATCTCCCTTCTCGCCCACGTTGGCCGAGCAATGCATCGAGAGCACGCCCTCCAGCGGCAGCAGATAGTTCATGATGGTGAACACGCTCTTCTTGATTTCGCCCGCGTAGGCGGAGTAGCCGATGATGCACAAGCGCTGCTCGAAATTGAGCAGGATGAAGGTATTGGCGGGAGTACCATCAATCTGCGGAAACGACCGGAAGCCGGGAACCGAAATCACGGTGAAATCGGGGGCAAATCGCTGGTACTCTTCTTTCGTCTGGCAGGGGATGAACATGGTGCGGGCGAAGATCGAATGCCAGGCCAGCTCGGTGATGACGCGCACCGGCAGGCGGTGATTGGGATCGGCTCCGGCATAGCAGTCCTGCACGAACACGTCACGGCCCTGCAAGTAGCCGAGCAGGCGGTCGTAGACTTCGTTGAACTTGTCGGGATTGAAGGGGCGGTTGTACTCGCCCCACCATACGTTGCCCTTGGTCGTCTCTTCGCGCACCACGAACTTGTCGTTGGCCGAGCGGGCGGTGTGCTTGCCGGTGTTGACGATGATCGGACCCTGAGACGTGATCCGGCCCTCTCCGCGGAACACCACTTCTTCATAGAGAGCCTCGACGGGCAGATTCCAGTATGGCTGATGGAGATTCTGCATTCCGTGATGATCGAGGCCGAAATCGCTCTTGTAGAAGGCGGCCTGCTTCTGGCAGGGAGACTTGATGTCGAGAATGTTGTTCATAGCCAATCCCTCACGAGCTTGCGGTCGCCGACGAAAATTTCGTTGGGCGATTTCGGGTCGAGCGCCCACTTGATGCGTTCGACGCCCTGTTTGATTTCTTTGATGGTGCCGCAGACGCTGAGCCGCAGGTGTCCTTCCATACCGAATTCCTTGCCGGGCACAGTCACCACGCGGGCCTTATCCAGCAGGAACTTGCACATCTTCACCGAATCGCCGCCGAACGGCGCGGCATACGCCCGGAAATCGGGCAAACAGTAGTACGTTCCATCCGGCGGACGCAGATGCACGCCGCTCATGCCCTTCAGTTCCTGCACCATCACGTTGCGGTTGTTTTCGAGCATCTGGCGCAACGACTCGATCACCGACTGCACGCCGGTCAACGCGCCCTCGGCTCCGGCCTGCTGCATGAGCGAGACGGTGGTGGAAATCTGCCCCTGAACGTTGACCATCACGCTGGTCATCTTCTTGGGAGCGACCACCCAACCGACGCGGAAACCGGTCATGCCGTAGAGCTTGGAGACGCCGTTGGTGGTGATGACGTGCGTGGTTTCCAGATCCCGATTGGTGTACCGGTAGGGATTGGCCCACTTCTTCCCGTCGAAGATAAGCTTGTGGTAGATGTCGTCGGAGATGTAGTAGATCCCCTTCTCTTCGCAAAACTGCACAAGCTGGGCGGTGAAGTCTTCCGAGTACACCGCGCCCGACGGATTGTTGGGACTGTTGACGATGATCGCCTTGGTGTAGGAGGTGACGTGCTGCACCACTTCCTCAAAGCGCGGGTAAAACGTCCCGTCTTCAGGGGTAACGATCACCGGCACGCCGTAGAGCATCTTCACCATTTCCGGGTAGCTGACCCAGTAGGGGGCGAGGATGATGACTTCGTCCTGCGGATTCAGCAGCGTGTACAGGATGTTGTACAGACATTGCTTCGCGCCCGCGCCGACGATGATGTTATCGCTGGTGGGGACGCGGTCATAGTTCTCTTCCGTATAGCGGACGATGGCCTTACGCAGCGACACCGTGCCCTCGGTGGGGGTGTATTTGATGTCGCCGGCGGTCAGCTTGGCCGCGCTGGAGAGAATGGCCGCGATGGGGGCTTTGTTTTTCGGTTCACCCGCCCCGAGGTGAATAACCGCCTCGCCCTTTTCACGAAGAATACGCGCTTCCTCGTTGAGGGCGAGTGTGGGAGACGGTGCAATGGACCGTGCCAGCTTACTTAAGCTCATGGGCGCACTAACCTTCTATCGTTCTTCAGCGGAGGATTGATTGCGAAGAAAGTAACAATAATACCGCTTTTCGACATGGGAGTCAAGCAGATCATAGGACTCGGTGGGGATATTGGAGACGATTCGAGCCGAGACCACCAGCCGGGCGATAAACCTCTCAGGCTTTGATTTTGTTAGGGCGTGGGACAAGTCACTTCATATAACAACTATCACGGCAAGTTCAAGCCCTGCTCTAAGAAAACCTTACCGCCGGAGCCGGGAAGTTTCTACCAGATGGGCAAGTTCGGAGAGCTAATCGCATCTATCTAAAATATTGTAAATAATTTAATTAAATAGACAGATTCATGCAGAATTCAAGTTTTTCGGGGAGCGGCACGATAATTGTGTTTATGCTCGGCTACCGGAAGAATGCAAAGAACAGAACGTTATGAAGATTGACCGGCTTTTCACGGCGATGGACGTCAGCGCCAGCGGCCTGGCCGTTCAGCGCAAGCGGATGAACGTCATCGCCGAGAACCTGGCCAATGCCGAGACAACTCGAACTGCCGAGGGAGGGCCGTATCGTCGGCAGAAAGTCGTTTTAGGACAGGATCGCCAGTTCGCCCTCGAATTGGACGCCCAAACCCGGGTTACAAATGATTTGCGCCGGGAACACGTAAACCATCTTCCGGCCAAGGAATCCACACCCGATGACTCGCAGTTCAGCGGAGTAAAAGCCGATGTGGTGGCCGATCCGTCGCCTTTCCGGGAAGTGTACGATCCGGGTCACCCCGACGCGGACGAAAACGGGATGGTCAAGCTGCCCAACGTGGACCTTGTGGAAGAGATGACTGAGCTGATCGCGGCGTCGCGCGCCTATGAGGCCAACGTCACCGCGTTTAATGCTTCCAAGAGCATGATGAAGAAGGCGTTGGACCTGTAACATGAGAATCGAGAGCTACGGCACACACGTCTTCCCGCGGATCCCGGCGGCCGGGCCGCAGGGAACCGCCTCCGCCGATCCGGCATCCGGATCGGATCAGCTCTCTCCGCAGGAGCGGCTGCGGCTGCTTTTGGAAGAGAAGCGATCGCTGACACAGACCGCCTTTGAGCCGACAGCCGGCGAGCCGACGCTTGGGAAATATATTGACCTGAGGGTGTAAGATGAATGGAATAGACAGACTTCCGCCCATTCCGCCGTTCAAGAACGATATGCAGATCGTTCCGCAGAAAGAGAAAGCTGAGGGCGGCTCGTTCGGCGACACGCTGAAGGAATTCGTCGGCGACGTGAATCGCATGCAGCTTGACGCGGCCGAGAAGACCCGCCAGTTTGCGACGGGAGAAATCCGCGATCTGCACGAAGTCATGGCGGCGGCGGAAGAGGCTTCGATTTCGATGATGCTGCTCCTCGAACTCCGCAATAAGGCGCTGGAGGGCTACAAGGAGCTGATGAGAATACCGGTCTAACGCGTTCCACGCTGAGAAACATTTCAACCGATCTCTATGGCTACACTCTTCCGACCTTTCGTGGAACTCTGGCAGCGGCTGACACTGGGACAGCGGGCCGGTCTGGTCTTGGCGGCCGGGCTGGTCATTGCTCTGGCCGCCGGAGCCATCAGCTACACGACTCGCCCCGTCTACACGACTCTTTATACGGGTCTGAGCGGGAAAGACGCCGCCCAGATCGTAGACAAATTGCGCGAGCGCAAGATTCCGTTTCAGGTCAGTAGCGACGGAACGGCGATCAAGGTTCCGCAGGAACAAGCCAGCGAGCTGAGACTGGACTTTGCGGGAGCGGGGCTTCCGCGCTCGGGCGAAATCGGCTATGAACTCTTCGACAAGCCCATGCTCGGAATGACCGATTTCGTCCAGCATATGAACTACCATCGGGCTCTCGAAGGAGAACTGGGGCGCACGATTTCGGAACTGGATGCCATCGAAACGGCTCGCGTTCATTTGGTGGTTCCGTCCACTCGCCTATTCAAGGAAGATCAGAAGCAGCCCACCGCCTCCATTGCCGTGCAATTAAGTCCGGGGGGCACGCTGTCTCCGCAGCAGGTGCAGGCCATTACCTATATGACGGCCTATTCGGTGGAAGGTCTCGAGGTTGGCAATATCACGATCATTGACACCCGCGGGAATCTGCTTTCGGGAGCTTCGTCGCGGGACGGCATGGTGGGTCTTTCGGCGACGCAGCTCGAGGTGCAGCGAAACGTGGAAGCCGATCTGGAACGCAAAGCGCTCGCGCTCCTCGATAATACGCTCGGTCCGAATCGCGCGCAGGTCCAAGTCACCGCCAAACTCAATTGGAACCGGATTGAGCGCACCGTTGAGAATTATGACGCCGAAAACTCGGCCACGCTGAGTGAGGAACGTCAAGAAAGCACCGGCGATGTGGACGTGGACGGCGCGGGCGGCGGCACCAGCGAACGAAGCGTGACCAACTATCAGGTGCCGCGTACCGTTGAAAAGTACGTTCCCGAGGTCGGAAACATCGAAAGAATCTCGGCGTCCGTGCTGGTGGACGGCGACTACGAGATTACCAAGAACGCCGACGGCACGGAGACCAGAACCTTCCGCGATCGAACTGCGCAGGAAATCGAAAAGTTTCGAACGCTGGTGGCGACGGCCATTGGATTCGACCGCACGCGCAACGACGAGCTGACGGTGATCTCGTTCCCCTTCGCCCAGGAAGAACCGCTGCCGGTCAGCAAAGAGCTACCGTTGATGAAGATCATCGAGAAAGTGCTGTTGGGGCTGGCGCTCATCGGATTGTTCCTGCTAGTGCGCTCGCTCATCAACCGCCTTTCCAGGGGCTTCCCGGCTCTGCCGGCGGGCGTTCCGGCCGGAGCGCTGCCGCAAGGACAGGGACAGGTCATGCTGGCCAGTGGGGTGCCGGCTACTCCGGCGGAACTGGCCGCTCGCGCGGAAGGCACCGCGGCGGCGCTGCATCAGGGTCCGCAGGTTAGTCATGAAGGCAGCGGACCTCGCATCATCTTCAAGCAGAGTCCGCAGACCATCGTGGTGGAAGAGGAGTCTCCCAGCATCGAGGTGATCAAGCACCAGGAGCTCTTGAAACGCACTACGGATTACATTGTGGAAAAGCCCGAACAGGCGACTCAGATACTTAGAGGCTGGATACTGGATGAGTCCTCCGAGAAGTTCAACCGGTAGAAGACTAACGGCCCCACAGAAGGCCGCCGTCCTGATGATCACGGTAGGGTCCGAGGCGTCGGCGGCCATCTATAAAAATCTCCAGGAAGATGAGATCGAGGAGATTACCCGTGAACTCGTGAGCCTACGCAACGTGGAGTCCAGCACCGTTCACGAGGTGGTGGAAGAGTTCTATACCATGATGAAGGCTCAGGACTTCATCGCGGTGGGAGGCGTAACCTACGCCGAAGAAGTGCTTGAGAAATCTCTGGGACACGATCGGGCCGTTGAGATTTTGCGCCGTATTGAGCGCATGATGAAGGTTCGTGGTTTCAACATTCTTAAGAACGTGGACGCTCATCAACTGCTTGCCTTCATCCAGAAGGAGCATCCGCAGACGATCGCATTCGTTCTTACGCAACTCAGCCCGTCGCAGAGCTCGGCCATTCTTTCAGACTTGCCGCCCGAGCTGCAAGCCGACGTCATCTACCGATTCGCCAACATGGAGCGCGTCGCACCCGAGACGATTGCCTCGGTTGAGGCGGTACTGGAATCTCGGATTGACTTCTCGCAGGGTGCGAGCAAATTAGGCGGCGTGAAGGCGGCCGCCGAGGTCCTGAACATGATCGGCCAATCCGCCGAGCGCTCCATTCTTTCGAAAATCAACGAGCAAGCGCCGGAATTGGCGACGGCCATCAAGAATTTGATGTTCGTGTTTGAAGACATCGTCAATCTGGATGATCGCTCCATTCAGCGCGTGCTGAAAGAAGTTGACAACAAGGAACTGGCTCTCGCGCTCAAGCACGTGAGTCCCGACGTGAAGAAACGCGTGACGTCGAATCTTTCGCAGCGGGCTTCGCAGATGATTCAGGAGGAGATCGAGTACATGGGCCCGGTCCGATTAAAGGACGTCGAGGAAGCGCAGCAGCGTGTCGTGGACATCATCCGCAACCTCGAAGAGGCCGGACAAGTGGTGATCATCGGCGGCACCAAGGCCGAAGAGATGGTGGAGTAACGCAGAGCCATGGGATTGCAGCGAGTGATTTCATCCGAACGAGGCGAGCGACTGCCGAAAGCGGATTTCCAGAGCTTCGACCGTCGCCCGGTGAACTACTACCGGGATCAGCTCGCAGATGAAGAGCACGAATCGGCTCTCCGAGTAAGCGACGAGGAAACGGAAACGCGGGTGGCGCGAGCCGTGGTTGCGGAACGGGAGCGAATCGAACGGGAGCATTGCGAGGAGTCGCGAAGACGGTTTGAAGCGGGACGTGAAGCGGGAAGGAATGAGGCGAACGCTGAACTCAAGCGTGGTCTCGATCTGCTGATGCAATACGCTCAGGTTCTGCAAGCGGAAAAGGGAGAAATCGCGTCGCGCGCCGAAAGGAACACGTTGGATCTCGCATTTGCTCTGGCCCGAAAGATTATTGGCGACGAGATAAAAACCCGCCCCGAGGCGTTCAAGGAACTGATCGCCAAGGCGCTTCGGCAAGTGTTAAGCTGCGATGAGATCAAGCTGCGCGTTCATCCGAACGATCTCTCCTACTTGCAGGAGATACAAACGGATCTGCAGAGTCAACTCGGCGGCAGCGTGCGTTTCGAGATCAAACCGGATGAGAGCGTCGAACACGGCGGCTGCCGGATCGAAACCGAACAGGGGATGTTGGACGCGCAAATATCCAGTCAGCTTGAGACTCTGCGCGGCAGTATCGAAGCATCCGCCGAGATGTCGGAATGAGCGCCGCGTCGGTGATGGAACGGTCGCGTGACGTTCTCCGTGCGGCGTCTCCCTACCGAGCCTTGGGCCGCGTACAAAGGGTGCGGGGATTGATCATCGAATCGCTGGGTCCGCGCGCGACGATCGGCGAACTGTGCCGCATCGGCGCGCGAGATGAGCAGCGACTGGCCGAGGTCGTCGGATTCAACGGAAGCACGACGCTCCTGATGGCGTTGGAGGATATCGGGGGGCTTTATCCCGGTTCGGAAGTGGAGGCGCTGAGACGCCCGCTCACCATCGGTCTTTCGCGACACCTGCTTGGACGAGCAGTCAATGCGCTCGGGATTCCGATGGACGGCGGCCCGGCGATTCCCGTCAGTGAACGACGATCATTACAGGCGCACGCTCCCCATCCGCTTCGTCGTCGCCGTGTCACGCGGCCGCTATCGGTGGGAATCCGCTCCATTGACGGGCTCTTGACGCTGGGGGAAGGTCAGCGAGTCGGAATTTTCGCCGGAAGCGGAATCGGGAAGAGCGTTCTGCTCGGAATGATGGCGCAATTCACGGAGGCCGACGTGGTGGTGATCGGTCTGATCGGAGAGCGCGGACGCGAAGTCCGGGATTTTATCGAGAAGTATCTCGGGGAAGAAGGATTGCGAAAGTCGGTGCTGGTAATTGAGACGTCGGACCGCTGGCCGCTGCTTCGTATCAAGGGCGCCATGACCACCACCACCATCGCGGAGTATTTTCGGGATCAAGGACTCAAGGTGTTGTTGCTGATGGACAGTGTCACACGCGTATGTCACGCCTTTCGTGAGGTCGGTTTGTCCCTGGGCGAGCCGCCGGCGACGCGCGGTTATCCGCCGTCGGTGTTCGCCGCGCTGCCAAAACTCTTGGAACGATCCGGAAACGCCGACAACGGCAGCATCACCGCGCTCTACACCGTATTGGTCGAAGGGGATGACCACACCGAGCCGGTAGCCGACATCGTCCGCAGCATCCTAGACGGTCATATCGTACTGTCGCGCAAGCTTGCCGAACGCAATCACTACCCGGCGGTAGACGTGCTCACCAGCGTCAGCCGGGTGATGCCCGATGTGACCACCAAGGAGCATTCTACCGGTGCGGGCGCGGTCAAAGAGATCATGGCAGCCTACAACGAGGCGGACGATTTGATCAGCGTCGGGGCGTACGCCAAGGGCACTCGACCGTTGGTGGATCGGGCCATCGCAAAGATGCCGGCCATCAACGCCTTCTTGCGGCAACAACTCTATGAATCATCGGATTTCCGGCAGGCCGTGGTAGGGGTGGGCGAACTTGCGAAGACCGAATGAAGACGTTTCACTTCCGGCTTCAGCGGATTCGCGATCTAAGACACGCGCGCGAGAAAGACCGGCTGACCGAGCTGGGTCGCGAGCAGAAACAACTGGCGTATGAAGAACAACGATTGGACATCTTTCGCGGAGAGGCCGGTTCGCAGTTGAATGAAATGAAGGCGGAGCGCGGCCAGCCGTTCAAGGTCTGGCGGCAGACGGTCAGCCTTCGATACATGCACCGCGTGGATCGGGTCATCGAGTACCAATCCGCGCGAGTGGTTGAGCAGACGCACGCGGTGGAAAAGGCGCGTGACAAGTATCTGGATGCAAGACGCGACACTTCCATTCTGGATCGTTTGCGCGAGAAGAAGTTTGGTGAGTGGAAACGAGATGAATTGCGTGAAGAGGGAAAACTCCTGGACGAGATCGGATCCCGTAAGCGAGACGGAGATCAGCCATGAACTTTAAAAAGCTCATCAAGCCGGCCGGCCTTTTTGTGGGCAGCCTCGTCGTAATCAACGTAGGCATTTACTTTCTGCTCATGGCGACCACGCCCAAAATCGGGCCGCGGGCAGAGACGGCGGAGCATCACGGCGATTCGCTCGCGGCGATGGCCCATGCCGATAGTTTGGTGGCGGACGGCCCGCACGCCGATAGTACCGTGGCGGAAGCGGCGCATGGCGCCTCCCCGGAAATGGCCGGACCGCAGCAAGAAAATACTGCAGTCGCTCATGCGTCCACGGATTCTGTTGCGCCTTCACCGGTCTCAACGGAGGTTGCCGAAACTCCGGCGACGTCACAGCCGACTATCGAGCCGACAACCGACGAGCCGACAACCGAAGAGTCCCCGGTGGTTTCCGATGCACCGCGTCGCGAGGCCGAGACCGCGGTGCAGGCGGTAAAGGATGGAGATTCGCGCGAAATCGCCAAGCTGGCGAAATTGCTGCAGGCGATGAAACCGGCCGATGCGGCGGCCATCGCTTCGCAATTGAAAACGGAGCAGATCATCGAGCTCATGATGCGAATGAAGGATCGCTCCGCGGGAAAAATGCTCGCCGAGCTTCCCATCGAACAGGCGGCGCGAGTGGCGGCCCGCATGAGCCAGAGTGCATCTCGAACGGGGAGTGGTTCGTGAAGTCCGCTCTGGACATAGGGCAACTCCTGCTTGGCCCGCGCGCTAAGGGAAAGTGCGGGGACGCCGGCGCTCGATCAACCGGCGCTCCGTCCGGCAGTTTTTTTTCCGTTCTGGGACGCGCCGCGATGAAAGTGCTCGGCGGGAACGAGGCGCCGAAGTTGACTGTGAGCACGGAACTTGGGCAGTCGTCGGTGGTAAAAGTTCTGCCGAAGAATCGCCCTGCCGGCAGCGGGAATAGTTCGCTGTCTACGCTCGGTCTGAAAGCGCGGATGAATGCGCCGGAGCCATCGAGCGAGAGTCCTGAGCATGATCTCATGTTGAACCCGGAGCAGAGTACTCACATTCCGGTACAGAATATTTTAGGGAAGTCCGGCCATACAGTTGAGGTTGCCGCAAAGGCAAAGACGCCAAACGGCAAGCCGGCATCGGTAATCGAAGATAGTGCGAAAACTCCGTTAACGGGGCTGTTGCCGCCGCAGACAACCCTTCCTCACGGCGAAAAATCCGTCGCTTTCGAGAAGAAATTACCGGTGATGGGTCGTGTACATACACCAGGAATTGCAGAAGAGAAGCTGGCGTTGCTTTCTGGGGATACAGAGGTAGATAATCCGGCGTCAAGAGACAAGAAAAGTCCATCCGCTGCGGCGACACGCCTTCCGGAACGTTCTGTCACAACCGTCGCGAACTCAGGGAAACCGGCGAGCGCGACACGTCGCATATCGCACGAGACCGTCGTTGCGCGCGAGGATGTCATGGGCGGTCGTCCGGTGACTTCCGAAAAAATGGAGCCTCGCAAAGCCGACGTAAATTCGCCGACGCGTCGCCAAGCAGCCGGCGACGGAATTCGCGGACAGAGTCAGCCGCTGGATCGCCCGGTGGCGTCCAAACCGGCCAATAATTCGAGGGAATCGCAACTTTTCGTCCGCGATGATGCCGAACAGCGTATGATATCCGAGAAGTCGCGCGTTGCGAGAGACGAGACGGGACGCGTTCGGAAGACCGTGTCGCTTGCAGAGAAAACGGATCGCCCAAGCGATGCCCGGCGGACCGCGAGTATTCGCGACAGGACCATTTCGACGAAGGAGAGTATTCCCGAAAAGGTACGTGTTTCGGAACTCCGGAATATCTCGGCTTCGCACATGACCGAACCGCGGGCGGAGATGCGGAAGGTGACCCCGGTCGAGCCGCGTGCTTCCCGAATATCTCCGAGCGAAGCGCGGAGCAAAATTCAGAATGAGTCTATAAGAAACGAGAAAACTCCGAGTGCAGCAACCAGACGCCTGACAGCATCCCAGTCGCAAAGAGAAGATACTGCATATGCAACTCAGAAGGCGGAAGCTCCCCGACCCGATCAATCTATAACACCGCCTCGCGCGTATTTGGGCGGCGAACGAATCGTTGTTCAATCCGAGCCCACGCGTGTGATACAAGATCCACGCGAGTCGCTGCCGACGCCGTCAAAGAAGGAAACAATATCTTCCCCGACTCCTCGGGCGGTTCGTAGCGCGTCATCTGAAGTCGGAGGCTCTCTGCCCCCAGCGGTTCGCGCTGCAGCGACTCCCCGTTCATCGAGTGCTCTATCTGCCGCGGGCGAGAGAATTGAGATTCCGCGGGCAGCCTCGCGAGATGCAGCGGTTCTTGAAACAGCAGCTCGCGGGATCGAACCGAGGCTTACCGAGAGACCGGGTGGAAACCTCAATCGAGTAGATAGATTCTGGCAAGCGAGAATGACACCGGGCAATCAGCGGACCGTGTCATCACCGGTGGATCACGACACTGCGGCAACGATTGTTGCGAGTCGTGAAGAGAAATTATCTGCGACGCTGAGTGCTGCACGCCTGACCCAGCCGGCAGCCGCCGTTTCACAGGTACGGACGGAACGCTTGCAGCCGCCTGCCGCGTCACTGACATTTTCAAAGAGGAATACCGCGCAGACTCCGCGCGCAAACGAGACAGGTAGCGTTGACGGTAGTCGAACCAGCAAGCCGGTAGACGTTGCACAGAACGTGGAGACACCGTCTCGGGAATCGAAAAAGTTCTCAGCAGCGCACCGTCTTGAGGGAGTGAGAAGCCCGGAATCCTCACGCAATATTTCCCAAGCGAATCCTGCCGAGGTGCGAGAACAGAGCCACGTGCCTTCCGAATCCCCCGCCGAGCCGCGACCGGTTCAGGCAAACGGGGCGAGCTCCGTCAATCCGTCAACCCTAAATGCAGCTTCACGGCGATTCTGGGGAGTCCGCGTTTCTGAAGCGATTCCTGAGAAGATCACCAACAAAGAGACCGATTTTACCGAGAGACGTTTCGCCGATTCGCCGCGTTCCGAGAAGCCGATGGTGGTGACGGCGTCACGGGAAGCGAAACCGGCTACACCAGCGACTCCGGTCGCCGATCGGGCGAAGACAGCCGAGCGGCCGGTTCCGTCTCCGGCTGTACCGCAAGCGACGCGTACCCTCGGTGTGAAGACGGCAACTCAATTTCCGACGGATGGGCGAACACCACTGAATCGTTTGAAAGAGACGCTGACTCGAGTGGATTGGGCCGGCGGCACTCGCGTACCGAGTGATCTCTCAGATATGCGACCGACTGTGAACAACATAAACTACCGTAGCTTTGATTTCACTCCCAAGACGAGTGCTGCGTCACAGATCAAGTCGTCACCAGCGGGAGCGCGTACGATTTCCACCCAGAAAGAAGCGCGATCCTTCCCGGAGAGTCGCAACGTCTTGCGCCAGCCGGGCGAACATCATTCGCCAAAAATTGTGGCTACTCCTTCCGGCGATAACCATGTGGAAACGGTGGTGAAGAACGGCCGTGTCAACGCGGCAGAAGTGTCCGCTCGCGAGCGTGCAGTATTCGATGATTCCCCACGGTCTGCGCGTGAGATTCCCCGCCTGACGACTCCGCAAGTCGGTATGGCCGAGACACACAAACTTCGTGAATTGGCAATCGAGTCGCGTTCTGCGGATGGCTCGCGCGACAGGCAATCGCCGGAAAGTCCAACGGCGAATCGGTGGTCTCGAATGGATCGCTCGCCGAATGCCGCCGGGGAGAATTCCGGCAACGCTGGACGCGAGGCCGATCAACGAAACGAACTTCCCGCGCACAAGTCCCGTCCGGTGCAGGATCAGCTTCGCAGTGAATCTCAACGGCCGGCGACCTCTCCCATGGTGGAGCGTCCCGCCCAGCCAAATGTTCAGCCTGCAACCGCACGGACAATGACGGAATCCGCTCGAAAGCTCCGTGGGCAATCTGATACGACACGACCGATCATGGAGGCTGTTGTCCGCGAAGAAGCCTCACGGAGCGGCAAGACGACCGCCGAGCACTCCTCGGCACCGGCCCAGACGACGAGCGGCGCGCCGCGCTCGACCGGGCCGTTATTCACCATGCCTTCCGCTCCGCTTCGTCCGCATCTTACGGCCGAGCAGGTTCGGGAACTGCAACAGCTCGTAGCGCGAGCGGTACAGAACACACGGGCGAATGCCATCGGTGAGTCCACCACTCGATTCAACCTTCAACACGCGAGCCTCGGACTCCTGCAATTCCGGATTTCCACCCGACGTGACGACGTAGCCATCGAGATCAGCTCGGCCAGCCACGAAGTGACCGAGGCACTGGACGAAAGTCGTCCGGCCATGGAGCGAGTCATCGCTGATTTGGGAATGCGCATCGAGCGGTTTGAAGTCCGTCTTCGCGAACCGGCCGCCCTGCAGGACAACTGGGGCCGCGGTTTCCAGATGGACCGCGAGCCTAAGCGGGATGCTGCAGCCGATGATTCCCGGCCCGCTCTTTACGCCGACCCGTTCTCGATGCGGGACGAAGAAGAGTCCTTGGCGCGCCGCCCACTGCTCGCCGAGCACGAGTGGGTCGCGTAGGGTAAGTTTTTCCCGTGAGCTTCAGAGCGTTCAGGGGCGGTCTTGGCTCGTCAAGTTAAAGTAAATATTCAAAAAGGCTTAAAGACAAGCTTCAAACTGGCCCAGACTTTGCCACCTACGTAAATACAATGTCTCAACGGAATTCGGCCACCATTCCCGTATGCAAGTGTGGGTCAAAGGATCTTGAACCAACCGGTTGTGGTCGAAACCACCTCGGGCGGCAAGAATACCGCCTGACCTGCCGACGGTGCGGGACGATGATTCAGGTGGGTAAGTCCACATATGCATTGTTTCACTATGTGGCGAACGGCCGTCCGTCGGCCCCGTTTCTGAAGCTTTTTGATATGGACTAATTGCCATGCCCGTACAATCTATCACGACCAGCTCGATCACGCCGCCTTCCGACATGATTTCTTCGCGTGCGGAAGGTATGGATCGCGCGGATTTCCTGCGCATGCTGACCGCGCAACTCAAGGCCCAAGACCCGCTGAATCCGCTCAGCGGGCAGGATTTCGCCTCGCAGCTTGCGACGTTCTCGTCGCTGCAGGAACTCCAGGGCATCGGAAGCAAGTTGGACCAGTCTTTGGAAGCCAGCCTGCTCCTGACTCACAGCTTCAACAACACCATGGCCGCGTCGCTGATCGGCAAGGTGGTCCGGGCTGAAGCCAACACCGTGACCATTACCGGCAACGGACAGGGTACGCTTGCCTATCAACTCTCCTCTGCCGCCACCGACGTCAATCTCGAAGTCCTGGACAGCGACGGGAAGGTAGTGCGAACTATTTCCGTACCGGCCCAGCACGCAGGTTCACATTCGGTCACGTGGGATGGTCTGAATTCCGACGGCCGCCACGTCACGGCCGGAACCTACACGTTCCGCGTGAATGCCACGGACGCCGAAGGCAGCCGCGTAACGGCGACCACGTTTATCGAGGGGGTCGTCAGCGAGGTGCGATATCAGGATGGAAACGTGATCCTGATGGTAGGCGACCGCGAGATCTCGCTGGGACAAGTTCTGTCGTTGCGCGATCCAAGTCAGGACAAGAAGGGATAAGCTGTGGTAGACGCCGTTA
>JAHJDG010000132.1 GCA_018812265.1 bacterium
CAACGGTTCATTCCCGTCGCGGCGGAGAACCTCAATAAGCCTGCGTAGCCTGGTCTGGGCCGCCGCCGACGTATCATCTACCGCCACTCCCACGTTCTTCCAGTGCTTCGGATTGCCCGCCGCGTCCGTTACGATGATCGGAAAATCCACGGCCTGGATTTGTTCAAGGGCCAGGGCAATCAGCTCCGGATACTCGCTGTTGACCAGAACCGAATAGAGCCGCAGCTTGTGCTGAAGACCTCGGCGAGTCGAATCCTTCAATTGGCCGACCAGCACCTGAGTGTACACCAAAACGGAGACGATCAGTGTGATCGCGACCAGAAACAGTATTCCCTTAAATGTACCGACGTGTTGATAGAGAAGTCTTCGGCCGATCCACATCGCGCGCTTCTACCCTGCAAGATTCCCCGGCGATCCGGAAGCGTCGCCGCCGGATTCGCCGCTGTCTTCTCGAATGGAATATACGCGATCCCGTTCGGAAACGTTCACGATCTTCTCGGCAATCAGACCGAACGAGAAGAACTGAATTCCCACCACCATCAGCAGCACGCCCAGAAACAGCATCGGCCGATTCCCGATCCACAGGCCATTCAGCCAGCCGATCGTCAGGTACAGGTTGATGGCAAAACCCGCGAGCGCGCAGAACAGGCCGATGCTGCCGAAAAGATGGAGCGGCGCGCGATTGTAGTCGGAGATGAACAGCACAGTCAACAGATCGAAAAATCCGTTCACAAACCGGCTGGCGCCGAATTTGGTCTTGCCGTATTTCCGGGCCGTGTGAAGAACGGGCAATTCGGTGATTCGATAACCGAGCTTGTAGGCGAGAACGGGCAGAAAGCGGTGCAGCTCGCCGTACACCGGAAGCTCCTTGACGACTTCCTGCCGATAGGCTTTCAATCCGCAATTGAAATCATGCAATCGAATACCGGACAGCGCGCCGGTTACCCGATTGAACAGCTTGGAGGGGAGAGTCTTCGAGAGCGGGTCATGTCTCTTCTTCTTCCATCCCGAAACCAGATCATAGCCCTCCTCCAGTTTCGCGATGAGCGCGGGGATTTCCGCCGGATCATCCTGCAAGTCGGCATCCATCGTGATGACGAACTCGCCGCGCACGGCTCGGAATCCGGTGGCGAGACCCGCCGATTTGCCGAAATTTCTCCGGAACGAGATGAAGCGGACATTGGGATCACGCTTCCATAGATCCTTCAATACTCTATCCGATCCGTCGCGACTTCCGTCGTCCACAAAAATGAGTTCATAGGTCCATCCGGTCCGCTTGAATACGTCGGCCAGCCGCTCGTAGAGTTCCGGCAATGATTTCGCCTCATTATAGAGGGGTATGACCACACTGACCCGCGGCGTTGCCGCTGCATTCTTCATGGTTGAACTCCCGAAGGTTCCTGCGCCGCTTCCGACTGGGGCATCCGCCGCTCCGCGTCCAGCGCGATTTCCCCCAAACGCCACGTCACCGATACGCCGCCCGTCGTGTCGGAACAGACGACCCGTCGCGCGATCGGCCAGCCGTCGAAACGCCGCACTCGCTGATACCTCTTGACCACCGGATCACGCCCGTTGCGATTCACCCGCTCCGTTGTCACGTGACCCGTTCTGTTGTCGAGCGTGAACCGGTACTCCGCGTCTTCCGATCGTCCGATGATCCACGACCGTTGTCCGTCGTGCCATAGGGTGTCCACCTGGAATCCGCCGGAGCGACCGCCCACGGGAAATGGAAGCAAGTCGCGCGGATCCCAATTCGGCAATCCCACCGGCATGAATTCGCCGAGATCCATCGGCTCGCCGGCTCCGAAAACGTGCGGTTTCCCCGCTGAATTCCAGTAGACGAGTTGCGTCGGCGTCATATACAGATTTCCAAGTACGAGATTGTAGGGCTTGGTGAAACCGAGCTCGTAACGCTCACCGATTAGGTACAAGAGACGCCCGCGAGCCTGAAACGCGGAGCCATCCACCTCAGCCCGGAGTTTCACCTGTGTACTCAGCGAAATCCACGAATCCCAGCGATCCAGATACGCGCCGAGCGACGTCGCCGACACCGGACCGGCCGTGTGGAATCGCGAAGCCGATGCGCAACCCAGCATTAGTAAAGCCAGCGCGCAGAGGATCGCCGCCCAGGCTCTATTCGTTGATTTTTCGCAGCAGCGACTCATTATCGGGATTCAATTTCAGCGCTTCGCGATAATAGCGTTGGGCTTTGCCGCGCGAACCGAGCTTCCGATACGTATCGCCGACGTGCTCCATCGTCGTTGCATCGTCGTTGATTGCGCGCAACGCCTTCTTGAGCCACTTGAGCGCCGGGCGATATCGCCCAAGCCCGAACTCAATCCACCCCATCGTGTCGAGGTATGCGCCGTTTTCGGGATCTGCGTCCAATGCCCGCAAGACCAGAACGCGCGCGTGTTCGAGATTGATTCCGCGCGTCGCGTAGGTATAAGCCAAATTGTTCAGATACACCGCCGCGCTGTCGGAAGCGGCGATGGCGCGTTCGTACCACCGTACAGCTTCCTCGAGACTGTCGAGTCCGTCATAGATGAGCGCGAGCGTACCCATCGTCCCGAAAGAAGTGGAGTCCATTTCCAGTGACCGCAGAAAAGCCTCGATGGCTTCCGCGGATCGTCCGAGCTGGTTGAGCGCCGTGCCCTGTAGATTCAGAATCGGCGGCTGCGGATCTACGTGAAGGAGCGCGCTGTCCAGGATCGTCAACGTGCGTTCATATTCCCGACGGTTCAAGGCAAAGAACGCGCGTGCCACCCAGTAGCGAGCCATCGCCGGATCCAGCTCGTTGGCTTGCTCGATAAGCGATTCTCCGGCCAACGAATCGCCCGTTTGCAGATAGGACGTGCCCAGAACGTACAGCAGACTCGCGTCGGTGCTGTCGGAGGCAATCAGGCTTTCGAGAAGACGGATCGCACGCTTCGTTTCCCCCGCTGTAAGATAGACGGCAATGACTTGCCGCGAAAACAAGTCCACCAAGGAGTCCACCCGGGCAATCTGCGAAAATACCTTGTCGGCGTCATCATATTTGCCGAGCTCGAGGTCAATACCCAGCAGTTGACGCAGATAGTTTACATTCTCCGGATCCGCCTTAACCAACTCGCGAAGAACGCCCTCCGCCTGTAGAGGTTCGCCCGTGCCTCGCAGAATCACCAGCTTGAGTTCGAGAGCCGGAACATAATTTTCCCGAACGACGAGCGCGCGGTCCAACAGAGCCAGCGCGGCTTCCGGTTTACCGAGAAGCGCGTAGTCCTGAGCCAGCGCCACGTAAACAAAGGCCGACGTGGAATCGAGTCGTAGCGCTTCCTGATAGTGGAATACGGCTCGATAATAGTCTCCCATTTCATCGGCGATCGTTCCGCGGATGAATTGATCCATCGCCCGGTTCATCTCTTCGCCGGAAGCGACGGCGTGGCCGACGAATCCCAGCAACGCCAGAAGCAAACACGTTTGGATCAGAAGACGCACGACGCTATTTGGAGAATATTCTGAGAACGTCATGATACGAAACGAAGAGAATCAGCAGAATAAGCAGCGCCATCCCCACCTGTTGAATCCACAACTTGATCTTCGTGGGAATGGGGCGGCGGATAATCGCCTCGATGAGGACATAGATGATGTGGCCGCCGTCAAGTGCGGGAAAGGGCAAGATCTGCAGAAATCCGATGGATACGCTGACATAGGCGATAAAAAACAGAAAGGCGCCCGATCCCTGTCGAGCGCTGTCCCCGGAGAGCTTGGCGACGCCGAGCGGACCCGCGAGTTCCGACAGACTGCTCTGACCCGTGGCAAGACCGTACAGAAATCCGACGATTCCCGTGGTCGTGGACCAACAGAAATCCCAACCTCGTTCAACAATTTCAAGCGGACGAGCCGGTCTTCGCTCAATCTGCGGAACGATTCCCATCACCCGCCGCTCGCTGCCGTCGCCC
>JAHJDG010000133.1 GCA_018812265.1 bacterium
CTTCACTTGATGTTTGAAGAAGAGGTTGGATTCGAGGAAGAGTAACTCCATCCGAACGATGTCCTCGATCACCAGATCCTGCGGTGTGCTCTCCCGTTCGCTGCGTGACTTGTGCAGCAGATTGCCGACGATCGCTTTCATGGCGTTAGCCTGCTGGCGAATCTGTTCGAGCTCGGGCAAATCGGAATACTTCAGTTCGATCAGATCGCAGAAACCGAGAACTCCCATGAGCGGCCCGTTCAGATTGTGGGCGATGCCCGCCGAAAGCGTTCCGAATTCGGCGAGCTTGTTGTCGCGGACAACCTGCATGGCGAGGACCTGATTCTGCCGTTCCACCAGTCGTTGATCGGTGATGTCCTTGGCCATCAGCATCAGCATCGTCTTGTGTCCCGCCTCGAAAAGGAAGCTGCGCGTTACCAGAAAAATGCGACCGTCGCTGCCTTCCAGCTCCAGTGTCCGACCTTCATACGCCGAAGCCAGACCCTGCAGGTCGGACTTGTCCTCTTTGGAAAACTCCTGCAGCCAGCGGTGACAGATGACCGGCAGCTCATAGGTCTCGAACATCTGTTCGGCGGTGGGATTCGCGTACAAAATATCACCCGTCGGACTGAGCAGGATGAGCGAGTCCCGCATCGCCCGAATGAACAGATTCAGCCGGTCGCGCTCGGCGCGCAGGTAGCGTTCCGTCGCGGCCCGCTCGCCTACGTCACGCCCGATGACGATAGCGAACATTCCCTGACCCGACTTGGACTGAGCCGCAGTGAATTCCACCAGCCGCGATCGCGTCCCCTCGATAGCGTTGGGCAATTCCACCACGTGTACGCCACCCGCCCCGGCGTCCTCATAGAGCGTGCGCGCCGCCTTGTGTTCGGCCTCCGGGAAAAAGTCGAGGAACGGCTTCCCGTGCAGTGACTCCCGGCTCACCCCCGCCCACTCTGCAAAGCGATAATTGGCTTCCTCGATCTCACCGTTGGTGCGGTGCAATACTACGACGGCGTCCGGGCCTTCGAGCAGCAGATCGAGGAGTTCCGGGGGTTCGTCTTCTTGGGCGGGTGATTGTACGCGGGTCGGAAGACCGCTCCGGCGAAGAGCGGTTTTGGAGGAGTCTAAAAAATCGGCCAGAGCACGGGCTCGCCGGGAGACCCAGTGGCTACCTTGGGGAGTGGCTTCGGGGTCGGGCCGGCTGGAATCGGTCTCAGTCTCAGTCAGATCGCGCTTTGGGGCACCAGCACTCATACGATTTCTGGGGTTTCAGGAAAAGCTTACCCCGTTTCGCCCTCGGGATGCAACCCAGTAAATTACGATAATCTTGGTCTAACCTTATCAAGAAAATGATGTTGATAAGAGGTGAAGAAAGCTACGGAACTAACAGATAGGCATTACGCAATTACGATGCCACCTCATCTATACTTGCATATGCCATTTTGTCGTCGGAAGTGCCCGTATTGTGACTTCTTTAAGAAGGTTCCCGGGCTTCTGCAAAGTGCCGCCTATTTCCGCGTCCTCCAGGCTGAACTTGACCTCGCAGTCAAGGTCAATAGGAGCTCCCCAAATTGCTTGGAGACAGTCTATTTCGGCGGTGGCACCCCCTCCCTGCATCCGCCGGAAGAGATTGCACGGCTCCTGCGCAAGATAGAGCAACTATGGCCAATCAGCCCCGAGGCCGAGATTACCCTCGAAGCCAATCCCGGCGATGTCACCCCTGAAAATGCAATGGCGTGGCGGAAGGTGGGCATCAGCCGGCTTTCCATTGGCGCGCAATCGTTTTCCCCTCGCAAACTCGGTCTGCTCTACCGCGATCACCAAACAGCCGACAATCAAAGGGCCGTTGCCAACGCCCACTCCGCCGGTTTCGAGAACGTCTCGCTCGATCTCATTTTCGGCTTGCCGGGTGAGACTCTTGAGGAATGGAAAACGGACATTCATGCCGCGATTGCCCTTGTTCCCCGGCATGTTTCGCTCTACAATCTCGAATACCACGAAGCCACGCCATTCCACCGCTGGCGGCAGTCCGGCCGGATTACGCCGCTTTCGGAAGACCTCGAAGCCGAAATGTATCGGCTCGCCCACGAGGTTTTAACGTCTCACGGCTACGAGCACTACGAGATCTCCAACTTCGCGCGTCCCGGCTTTCGCTCTCGGCACAACTGGGCCTGCTGGCAGGGCAAACCCTATCTCGGACTCGGCCCGTCCGCCCACTCCTTCGATGGCCAAGCTCTCCGCTGGAACAACGTCGCCGATCTGGATCGCTACACCGCTGCTATCGAGTGCGGCGATCTTCCCATCGAGAACGAAACCACGCTTTCCCCTCGCGAGAAAGCCGAAGAATGGATCGCCCTGAACCTGCGTACGTCGGACGGAGTTCAACACAGCGAGGCGGTTCACGTTCTCGGTGAAGATGCCACGAACCGCCTGTGGCAACGAGCCGAACGCCTGCCCGAATCGCTGCGAATCATCACCCCCGATCGCCTGACCCTCACCCCCGACGGCTGGTTCCGCGAAAACAGCGTGCTTGTAGACATCTTTGAAGCGCTCGCCTGAGTCCCCGTCGAGGGTCTCCAGACCCTCGATGGGAGAAATGTTTGATGCGCTAAACGACGGAACGTTTGAGGTGTCAAACCCATTGAATAAGTGATGCAAAGCATGTATCTTGGTGTCACTTGTCGAATCCAACCGATCACACAATATCAATCAAAGCAAGGAGTTACCCGTGAACTACCCCAAGCTCCTCCTGATCTGCCTGCTCTGTGCTATGGTGGCCGTGAGTGGCTGCTCGAGTAAAAAGCGCATTTCGCGCGTGGATGCTGGCGAGACGATTGACCTCTCCGGCAACTGGAACGACACCGACAGCC
>JAHJDG010000134.1 GCA_018812265.1 bacterium
CCGCGAGTTGGATTGGCTCTGCCGCGAAGGATAGACTGGCGAGCGCGGCGACAGCCAGTAAAACGATCAAATGCTTTCTCATGGTACTTCCTCTTGCTTGGTGTGTGATTCGATTTCTCGGATTCGAGGTCATTTTGGACATCAAAGTCGGGAAGAAGATACAACTCGAAAACCACACATACAAGACATAAGCATCTATTGTGTCATATTTATTGAGATTTCTTAACCATGCCGCCCTTCATATTGAACATAATTAGTATAGTTAGGGTCGGTTGGGGAGCATGGAGAGGTCGGCACAGAGTGGATGAAAGTGGATAAGACGTGATTTATCCACAAGTTGTCTACATGGAGGGAGCCAAAGAGAGCGGGCGCACCTTCATGCGCCCGCATAAATCTGAGAGACGGAATTGGGCTGGATTCGTTAGTACCTTAGAAGAAGAAGTGAGCTTGCAGCTCGAACTGCCGTTGGTTGCGGAGCGCCGCCGCCGCGTTGTTGATGAGGCGATAGCGGGGCGAGACTTCCACCCACGGGAGAGGGAAAATTTGCAGACCGAGCGTGGTACGTTCGGCTTGGGGATCGGGCATTTCCGGAACTCCCAGATCCATCCAGTCATACTGCCCGATCAGCCAAATTCCCGGCTGAATCATGGTGGACAGAACACCCGTACTGTAGGCGGCGGTGACGGGTGATTGACCGGCAGCGAGCGGATTCACATGAGCGCGGCGGTCGTACTCGAACATCGCCGATGATGCCAGAAAGCCGAAACCGTTCGTGCAGCCCAGCGTACCTTCGAGTCCTTCCCAGCCGAGGCCGCCGAATCCGCCCCACGCCTCATCGCGCAGCAGGCGGGGGGATGCGAAGGGATACTCGGGATCGGCCGCTTTGTAAGGTGCGTGATACCAGCTTCCGCCAGCGGTGAACTGCGGTCCCAGCATCTCGATTCCCTGCTGGAACTGGGCGCGAGCGAACCAGCGTTTTTGCTTGTCGCGGGCTTGCGGATAGCTGGTCTGAGCGTTGGTGAACGAGGCGGAGACGTCGAATTTCCAGGGCTTCAGACCGACTTCCGCGCCCACGCCATAGTGGGGAGGCGAGGGAATGCCGATGATTGTGCCATCATAGCTGCCGAAGAGACCCGTGCGCACGAACGACGTGTGATCGGCAAAAGCCCAGCCGAAGTTCTCCTGAAATTGTCCGGCCTTGATGAAGCTGTGGAGGGGCAAGCCTTCCACGAGGCCGTACATCTCGAAACGGCCGCTGGACTGCGCCACACCCTGCGAATAATAGAGGGAAAAGTTGTCGGAAGGGCGGAGGTTCAGATAGAGGTAGCCTTCCATCTGCGAGATCGTGCCGGTGTTGGTCGAGAGCGGCGCGGACAGACCGGCCTCGGTGGTGTCAATCTGCGTGTTTTCGCTCAGCCAGATGGTTCGCAGGTCGGCGCCAATGATGACCGACTCGGAGAGCTGCGGCTTGATTCTCTCCAGAAACTCGAACGTAACGGGCTTGACGGGCAAATAAGTCGGCCCGAAGAACTGGCTGCCGTAGAGCGAGCGCATGCCGCGACCGGTGGGACCCACGTGGCAAAGCCCGCACGACTGTCCGAAAATGGCGGTGTAGTGTGGCTCGGCTCTGGCAATGGATGCGAGCAGGATGAAAATAAGGAGAAAGACAAATGGTAGTCTATGGCAATCCTCCCGGGCGGGGTTTATCAATGGACGAGAACATCCACAATATAGCGATTCATGTTCTTGTCCACAACGAGGAGCCGATGGATGGTCAGATAAGTTTGGAATTGTGTCGAAAAATCGCGATATTTATGACTTCGAGTTCCGACACAACTGTTTGTTTCTATTCCATGAAGGTTGAATTCTCCAAATATCACGGGCTGGGCAATGATTTTCTGCTGCTCGACGACGCGGACGGCGGGCTATCCAACTGGCTGACGGGGGAGCGGATTCGCGCACTATGTGACCGCCACACGGGGGTGGGAGCGGACGGGATTCTGGTGCGGCGCGATTCGGAGCAGGCCGATCAGCGGATGCTGCTGTTTAACTCCGACGGTACACCCGCCGAGATTTCCGGCAACGGGCTGCGCTGCTTCGTGCTGTTTCTGCGGGACGCGGGCTACGGTGTTTCGCGCGAGATTGCCATCGAAACAGGCGGCGGTGTTCAGCGGGCGCGGCTGGTGGAACCAAACGTCGTCGAGAGTACGATGCCCGTGCCCAAATTCGCGGGTGGCCGGCCGAAACTGGTGGACATCGAAGCGCAGGGGATGATGTTCAAGGTGTGTGTGGTGAACGTGGGGAATCCGCACGGCGTCGTGTTCGGCCCGGTGCGCGATATCACGTTCGCGCGCACCTACGGCCCGGCGCTGGAGAAACACTCCGCGTTTCCGGGCGGCGCGAATATCGAGTTCGTACACGTGGTCTCGAAACGCGAGTGCCGACTCGTAGTGTGGGAGCGCGGAGCGGGAATCACCATGGCCTGCGGCTCGGGTTCGGTGGCGACGGCGGCGGCGGGAGCGGCGCTGGGAGACTTCGCATTCGACACCTCCATCTCGGTTCGTCAGCCGGGGGGGGCACTCGAGATCACGGTGGCGTCGGGTTTCCGCGAGATCCGCCAGAAAGGGGAAGCGGAGTTTGTGTTTCGGGGAGAAATCGAATTGTAGGGGCCGTTGGCGAACGTCCGTGTATCCACTATGAAAGCCGGGCGCACCGCCGTGCGGCACTACCCGAGATTTCATCGTTATCGTTTCCTGTACCCCCCTTTATTCTGAGGAGGGAGGAGGGAAGCGCATATCCATGCGGCACTACGGGAAGCAGCGCACGGCAGTGCAGCGCTACGGAAAGACACAATGAATTGTGTCACCACAGTGGGGAGGTCATCAGATGCCATCGGGGAACAGTCGCCCAGTGATCGTTGACGTTCACACGCACATTTTCAACGCGTGGGATATTCCGTTAGAGGGATATCTGAGGTCGCGACAGGAGCTTCGGCAGTTCGAACTGATTAAGCGCTGGTTCATCAAGCGCGTCATTTCAAAGTGCATTCGCGGTGACAAGCCACCCGAGCCATCACCCAATCCGGGGTTGCCCGAAAACTTTCATTGCTGGCTTCTGAGGCGGACATTCCCCCCCGGCTACATGCGATGGGCGCACATTTTAGGGATGAACGTCGTGAACATCGCGGAGCGGCTGAAGGAGACCTATCCGAGCTATCGGCTGTTCGTTCCGCTGATGGTGGACTATGAGTACTGGTTCGACAGCACAAAAGACGTGCTGATTGACGCGCAGGTGGATGAGATTCACCAGAAGATTATTGTGCCATTCGGGGGATTGATTCATCCGTTCGTGTCGTTCGATCCGGCCCGGCAGCTCGCCTTCGAGGGGCATTATCCGAATCCCGACGGCCGACTCGAGACGATCAATCCGCTGGCGCTGGTCGAGGACGCGATCCAGAACAAGGGTTTCATCGGAATCAAGCTCTACAATTCGCTGGGCTATCGTCCGTTCTGGAACGCGGAAGTCGAGACGCAGCGGCGGAAGATCGCTCTCCACGGAACGCGCTACAAGAATTTCACGGGCGCGGATTATGACCGGGTTCTGCGCCGGCTGTACCAGTTCTGCGTGGACAACGGAGTTCCGATCACGACGCATTGTCACTCGACGGGAATTGAAGCGTACAAGGGAGCGAGCGAGGTTTTCGGCGAACCGAGACTGTGGTGGCCGGTCATGGAACTCTATCCCGAGCTGCATCTGAATCTGGCTCATTTCGGGTGGTACCGCAAGAACGGCGAGGGCTATCAGGGACGGAATAGCTGGGTGAAGGAAATTTGCACTCAGTTTTCTGCCTATCCGCACCTCTATGCGGACGTGGCTCATCACGACGTGGTGGTTAAGGGTAAAAAAGAGCGATTCATCCGCGATTATCGTGATTTGCTGAGGGAGCATCCGGACGCGAAGAAACGAATGCTGTTCGGAACGGACTGGCACGTGTTCATCCGGGAGGAAAGATATCGGGACATGCACACCGAGTACGAAGACGTGCTGCGGCAGGCGGGCGGACTGACGGACGGGGAGATCAGCGATTTTCTGGGCGGGAACGCACTCAGGTTTTTGGGACTTTTGCCGGGGGACCAGAACCGGCAGCGGCTCGCAAAGTTCTATCAGGATCACAACATCCCGCCGCCGGAGTGGTTTCGGATGACGGAGCCACCAAATGGGTGAGGACAGTTGCACCGGAAGTCAGTGCGCACAGCAGTGCAGCGCTACGGAAAAGACACGGAGAGATTCTTCACTTCGTTCAGAATGACAGC
>JAHJDG010000135.1 GCA_018812265.1 bacterium
CAACTAATCCTGCAAGTGCGATTACTCCGTCGCCGAGACGATGCGGAAGAAGTAATACGCAGGCAAACCGGCGATATCGGGAATGCTGTACATCGTGTCGGTCGTGCTGTCCACCAACTCGTACAAACCGTCGGCCGTCGCCGCCGCGTACACGTGGTAGAGCGGCGCGCCAGTATCACTCCACCGCAGCTCGATGGCGTCCGCCACGCGATAAATCGTGACCTCCGGTGGAACGAGCGCGTAGCCCGAAATGCGGATCATCCGATTGCCGGGATAGGCGTTGTTGCTGGCCAGTGTATCCTCTTCGCTGAACCACTGCGCGACGCACGGATCATAGAACACCGACCGCTCCGCGCTCGCGCCATCGGTGTCCCGCCCGAACGCCTCGTATTTGCCCGTCTCGAGGTTGCCCACGCCTACGTAGAACTCACTGTCGTTGACTACCAGTAGCCCGCCCAAATCGTCCTTGAGCAGAACCTGTGCCCAGGTGGTTTGCGCGGGCAGTCCGCCGATCCGGTTGCCGATAGAACCCGTGATCTCGTCATGCAGAAGCGTACCGGGAAGTCCGCCGAAACCGTCAGCGGCGTACACATACACGCGAACCGGCGTGTGCAGCGTGTCGGGGATCGTCCGCGCGGCGGCGAAGCGCAATCCGCAGAGCACGTAGGGCACGGGCAGCGGTCCGAATTTCACCGCCCATCGGAAAAACGTCCCGTTGAGTTCGTTGGAATGATTGAACCGTTCGGCGGTTCCGTCGTCGTAACCGATCTCGGTTCCGCAAACCTCGCCCACGTCGAAAGAATAAAGACTGCCCGGCGCGGCGGCGGGAACCTTCGTGCTCAGTCCGACGTGATCCACCGACTGGACGTAGTATTCATAACTCCCGTTTGGAATCAGACCGAGATTCGCCGCGTATTCATCGGGATTGCCGGTGGCGGTCAACTCCAATGAGTCGAAGAACGTGCCTCCCGTTTCGCGGTAGAACATCTTGACGGCGGAGATCGTAAGAAAAGCGTAGGGACTGTAGGTAATCGCCGTGACCGTACCAGCACCCGGTTCAAAGTCAGCCAGTGCATCGTGGAAGAGCCGGGGCGGCGCGGAAGTGATCGTGAAATTGGCGTTTGAAATGTCGGTCAGTGCCGGAACCTCCACGCTGCTGATGCGCATGCGCGCGAGGGGCGTCGGGGGACCGATGACCGTCCAGAGCTCGTTGTCGTCGTTGGCGGCCGATGCGTACAGCTCTTCCCAGGTTCCGCCGGGATAGCTGCGGTTGATTTCGATTCGCACGTTCCCGGTGAAACCGCCGGACGACCAGACGATCTGCTGCGCGCTCCCCGCGTCCCATCGTTCGCCGCCGTTCGGCACCAGCAGCGTAACGAACGGATCGGCGACGGCGAAATTGCCGCTCGTAAGCCCGCTGATGCTCGTGTCATTGACGCTGCGGATGCGAATGCGGGCCAGCGAGGACACGGGCCCCGTCACCGCCCACACTTCGCTTCCGTCATTGGCGGTGGACGCCTGCAACGTTTCCCACGCGCCGCTTGGATAGTTGCGGTTGAGGTGAATGGCTACGTTGCTCGTGAAACCGGCCGACGTCCAGGTGATCGTCCGCGTTTGACCCACGAACCAGATCCCGCCGCCCAAGGGCGAGGTAATGTTGATGAACGGCGCGGCAATGGTGAAGTTTCCGCCCGACGTATCGCCGACGCTGGGCACGCTCAAACTGGTCACGCGGACGCGCGCCTGCGTGCTCACGCCGCCGCTCACCGTCCACGCTTGAATTCCGTCGTTGGCGGTGTTCGCGAACAGCGTTTCCCAGGTCGTTCCCGGATAGCCGCGGTTGAGCTCGATCTTGACGTTGCCCGAGAATCCCGCCGAAGCCCAGGTGATGTTCTGCGAATTCCCCGTGTACCACGTTTCGCCGCCGTCGGGCGCATTCACCGTGAGATAGGGAGTCACGATGACGTACAAGTCCGCCGTCATCGTCGAGGCGGAGTTGCTGATATTGCGGACCGCCACTTGCGTGTCGTTGAAGTTGTAGTCGCGGCTGTCGGGAGTGCTGCTCGCGTCGAACGTCCGTTTCACCGCGCTGCCCGGAAAGGGATCACCCGCGTCGCCCGAGTTGGTTTCCTGCTCCAGATGCCAGAGTCCGTCGGCCTGTTCGAGTGCGACCAGATAATGCCCGTTCGTCGTGTAGCCCGGATACCACTGGTTGTTGTTTCCGCTCTGCGTTTCGTCCACGTGGTAGATCATCAGTCCCTGCGACGGCAGCGCGGCGTCGTAGCCGACGCGGCGGCGATTTTCGACGAGAAAGAATTGGCTTCCCGTCGCGCCGTTCGTCCACAGTCGGTAGATCGTTGGAGTCGTCTCAATGGCCGGAATGGATGCGCCCATTGTATTGACCGTTACCACCGTCGGTATGGCCACGCCCATTTCCTGTCGGGACCACGCATCGGGGTGGGCGGGCGAACCGCCCCGTGTTCCGTTCCACGATCCCCCCGCCATCAAACTCCATTTACCGAGACCGTTCGAGTCATATCCGTAATCATACAAATCCGGCAAACCGAAAACGGAGTGGCCCATCTCATGGGCGTACACTCCACATGTCATGTCGCCCGCAGAAGACCAGTATTCCGGTTCCATCGAATAGACGTAGGCGTACACACCGTCCACGTACTGCGGGCTGCTCATCTGCCACTTGTGGGACCAGATGTCGTCGTCGCTGCCCGTCCATTCCGCTCCCTGTCCGGAGTGAATGATGAACAGCGCTTCAACGGATCCGTTGCCGTCGTTGTCGTAGTTCGCGAAATTCACGAAGGGATTGGCCAGCGCCACCGCGTCCTCGGCCAGCCGCTGCGCGTTGTGCGGATACGAACCGAAGCCGTTCTGGCCGTCCACGTAATATGCATAGGTCTGCGGTGCCCGCAGCCAGCCGAGCGCGCTGGGCATGTTCAGCGTGACCAGCGTCAGATTGCCATAGGTGATTTCGTCGTAGTAGTTGCGCAGCGTGCCGAACGACGTGCCATACAGCAAATTATCGAAGGAACCGGCCGCCGTCAGTGCGGTCTGATCGCTGAAGTCCACCAGAATCGCAATGACGTTGAAGTTCTCGTCCAGCGAACGGCCTCCCGCTCGCTCGCGGATCGCGTCCACCTGCGTGGGCGAGTTGACTCCCTGCGCGCGAAGCTCCGCTTCATGCTGGAGGAAATAGCACTGCCGCGCCGCAGCGTTCTGAAGGCGTTCGATCAGTTCCGGATGGGGCGGCATCGCCCGTGCGGGAACAATCGTCACTACCGCCGCCATCACCCATCCCAGCCACAGGAGGCGGCGTAAGGTTCTGGACTCATTCTGCAAAACTGTTTTCATCCGAGGCCTGTTCTTTCCTGTCTCTCTATTCTTTGCAGGACTCCCCGCCCGCGAACCGGGCGGGGAGTCTCAGATTTCGTTCATTTCAGTGCGTACGCCGGTGGAACACGAAAAACGTCTCTATTCGGTGGAAGCGCGAACCTGATAGAAGCGCTGCAAATCCGGTCCCGTTGCCGAATCCACCGTCAGCGACGTTCCGCTCGTGCTCTGCAGGAACGTGAACGGGCCGCTGGCCGCCGTGGCCGTGTACACGTTGTACATCGGCGCGCCCACGTTGGTCCAGGATAACACGATATCGTTGTTGACGCGGTAGATGACCACTTCCGGCGGATCCACCAGACTGTAGCCCCGCGCCCGGATCAGCCGGTTGCCGGGATACGCGTTGTCGCTGGTCAGTGTATCGTCCTCGCTGAACCACGTCTCCTCACACGGATCATAGAAGTACGAGCGGTGCGCCCGCGAGCCGTTGGCGTCGCGGCCGTAGGATTCGTACAACCCGACGGTTTCGTTGCCGACGGCGATGAAGAATTGGCTGGAATTGAGAATCAAGGGAGCGCCGAAATCGTCCTTGAGAATCACTTCCGCCCAGTTCGTACCGGGCGGCACTCCGCCGACGTCGTTGCCGATGGAGCCGGTCATCACGTCCTGAATCAGGGTTCCGGGTGTGCCGCCGGGGCCGTTGGCATCATAGACGTACACGTGGATCTGCGAATGGATCGTATCGGGCAAACTGCGCGAGGCCGCAAACCGCGCACCGCACAGCACGTACGGCGCAAGCACCGGCCCGAACTTCACGGCCCATTGGAAACCGATTCCGTCGTAACCGTCCGCCCACGAGAAGTATTCCGCCGAGCCGTCATCGTATCCGAGTTCGCTTGCGCAAATCTCATCCACGTCGAAAGTATAGAGACCGGCCGGAGCGTCGGCCGGCACGTAGGCCGGGAAACCCACGTTGTACACCGCCTTGACGTAGTATTCGTAGGAACCCACCGGAATCGCCGCCAGACTTGCGGCAAACTCGTCGGGATTGGCGGTTGCCGAGAGACTCAGCGAGTCGAAGATGCTGCCGCCCGCCGCGCGATAGAGCATCCGCACCGTCGTCACCGACGCTACCGGTGGACTATAGGCAATGGCGGTAATCGTTCCCGTTCCGGGAGCAAAGTCGTCGAGCGGATCATGATACATCAGAGGCGGCTGGCCGGCGAGGAAGAAGTTCGCGTTCGAGACGTCACTCACCGACGGTAGAACGACGCTGCTGATGCGGATGCGAGCCAGACCGGACGTCGGTCCGGTAGCCACCCAAAATTCCTGCCCGTCATCGGCGGTGCTGGCATACAGAGTCTCCCACGTTCCGCCGGGGTAGGTGCGATTGAGCTCGATTTTGACGTTGCCGGTCAAACCGGCCGACCCCCATTGAATGTTGTAACCGCTCCCGACATACCAGTATTCGCCGCCGTTCGGATTGCTCACCGTAATCGTCGGATCGGAAATCGTGAAGTTCGCATCGGATACGTCGTTAATGGTCGGCGTGCCCACGCTGCTCACGCGAATCCGCGCGCTGGCGGTGGTGGGGCCGCTGACCGTCCACGATTCGCTCCCGTCATTGGCGGTGGTTGCGAATAGCGTCTCCCACGTTCCACCCGAGTAGCTCCGGTTGATCTCGATCTTGACGTTGCCCGTGAAACCGCCCGAAGTCCAGGTGAAGTTCTGCGGCGATCCGATGTACCACGTTTCGCCGCCGTTGGGCGACTGGACTTGAACGAACGGACTGGCGATCGTAAAATCCGCATCCGAGGAATCGCGAATGCTGGGTACGCTTACGCTGCTCACGCGGACTCGCGCCTGCGTCGTGACCGCTCCCGACACCGTCCAAGCCTGAATCCCGTCATTGGCCGTGTTGGAGTACAACGACTCCCAGGTGCCGCCGCCGTTGCGGCTGAGGTGAATATTCACGTTGCCGGTAAAACCCGTACCCGTCCAGGTGATGTTGTGCGATTCGTTCGTGTACCACGTTTCGCCGCCGTTCGGAGAGGTTACCACAATTCCGCCGGCCGACAAAACGGCTTGATAGGCATTCACGCGGCCCCAGCCCATGTACTGATCCCATCCGGCGATATCTTCAGCGGGATCACCCACCAGGTCTTGCGCCGTGTTCTGAAGCACGGTTTGTACTTGGTCGGGCGTTAGGGAAGGATTGACCGACAGAATAAGCGCACACACTCCCGCGGCCACCGGACAAGCCCCCGAAGTACCGCCGAAACTCGAGTAATAGGCGCCGCTGGAGGAATAGCCCGCTCCGGCTCGCGAATCGTCCACCGTGTACTGATTGTTTCCGGGAGCCACCACGTCCAGCTGCGAGCCGTAGTTCGAACCCTGACCCGATCCCCAGTCACCGGGATCGCAGCGATAGTCGCTCTCGTTCGTAGCACCCACCGCGATCACCGTTGACTGCGTGGCCGGCCACTGCACCGAAGTGTTGTCGTTGCCCGAGGCGAACAGAATGGTCAATCCCGCGGCCTTGGCATTCGTGAGAGCGGTGTTCACCGAACTCGACGGTGTTCCTCCGCCCCACGAGTTCGACATCACGTCCGAGCTGTCCCGCGAGTAATTGATGCAGTTGACGATCCACGTGTTGGTCGTGTAGATCGAACTGCCGCCGATAATGTAGCCGATCCGCGTTCCCAGCACGTGGCAATTGTAGCCCACTCCGGCCACGCCCTGCGAGTTGTTGGTTTCGGCTGCCGCGATGCCCGCGCAGCATGTGCCGTGACCGTCTCCTTGATAGCTGGTCGCCGGAGTCGGATCGTTGTCACTGTCCACCGCGTCATAGCCGGCCTCGATGTGATCGTTGAGATCCACGTGAGCGATTTGCACGCCCACGTCGCAGATGGAAATGACAATCGAGGAGTTGCCGGTGGTGATGTTCCACGCTTCGGGAGCGTCAATATCGTGATCCCCCGCCTGATTCAGATACCACTGGCTGCCGAAGTAGGTGTCGTTGGTGTTGAGACGAACGGTGCGAATCCAGTCGGGTTCCGCCCATTCCACGGCGGATTCCAAAGCGAGGGCGTTGCACGCGTCCAGCGTCGCCCGACCCTTCGATCGTTCGGCGTAGACCACTCCCGCGGCCCAATCATCGCACGATTTAATGAGCGAAAATCCGTGTTTGCCCAGAATCCGCGCGATTTCGTCGGCACCGGTGGTTTTCTCGAACTGCACGCACACCTTCCGCGTCGGAATGTGTTCCTGGCGATCATAGATCAGAACCGGTCCCGCCCAGTCCACCGCGGACGACGACTCCAGCGCGGACAGCGCGGCATACACCTCCGATTCGGTCGCGTTCGCTTTCAGATTCAGCAGCGACATACCCAGCGGTTCTTCCACTTGCCGAACGGCGGGAGCGCCGATATTCGACAACGCCGCCAAGAGCACGGTCTGGTCCGCAGCGGTCGCCGTCGAGGCGAAACCCACCGCGATTCGCGAGCGATCCAAATCAAAATGGTAGGTTTCTCCGTCCACCACCACCTTGTTGTCCGCGGCAAAGACCGCCGTTCCGATCATCAGGGCCATGACCGCCACCCCTATCCATACCCGACCACAACAACGTTTCATCACTCCTCCATTCATACAGTTTCTTTGCGCCCTCGAGAAACGTTCAACCGCAACCCGCAAGCCAGCCGCCTCATCGCTCCATTGCTGCCGTTGTCCCGGTCCCCGCCAAATAGACGTGAAAGTCCCCTTTGGCGACCGGAAATCGGATCGAAAGCGGCGAAATTTGCACCTTAACTATTAAATATACGCCATGCAAGACGGGAATGCAATACGGTCGGGCCACAAGATTGCATTCCATTCTGTGCAGATCGTGTGGGTCAATAATAATTCAATGATGTTGACCCATTTTCCAGAGGCCCGAAGAAAGAGCATGCGCGCCTCACCATAGCAACTATCAATGCCGCCTATGCCCCAACCCCCAAATTTCCCGTAACAAACGCAAGGGCATAGGTATTGCAATCGAGCACGGGAAACACGGCATCGTTCCGAAAGCAGGGAGAGCTAACCGTTGGAACAACAAAGAATGGATCCTGAGCGCATCCGTGTCCTCCGCCAGCGACTGCGGCTGACGCAGGAAGACTTTGCCCATCTCATTGGAGTGACCTTCTCGACCGTAAATCGTTGGGAGAACGGGAAGTCCACCCCCAACCGCATCGCCCACCGGCTGTTGGCCGGTCTGGAAAAGAAGGTCAAGACTCAAACCCAGTAGAGACCTGATGTCCAGTACCTCCTGTCGCACCGATAGTCGGACCGGTTCCCCTTGGCGAGACTCCAGTTTCGTCGCGTTTGTCGTGGCGGACGGTGACTACGCCGTGAACGTCGGCGAAGTCCACGGAATCTATCGAGGCCTTCCCGTCGTGCCCGATCCGGATGGGCCTCAATTCATGGAAGGGTCGGTGCAATTCAGCGGACGACGAATCCCGGTGCTGAACCTCCGCCGATTCGCCAGCCTTGCGGAAAATAATTCGGACCCATCGGCCCGCTGGATTCTCATGGTGAGTGACGGGGCGAGTCCGGTCGGTCTTGTCGTGGACCGCGTTACCGAAGTTGTTCGAATCGAACCGGAAAATTTGCGACCTGCATCCGATACAGTTCAGTGCCCGGTGGGTGACTATGTTGCCGCCATCGCCAGCCACCGCGGAAAATCTATCTTTGTACCCGATTTCAACCGTCTGGTTCATGATGCCATCTATCCCTAAGCCAAGTGACCCTCCGGAGGAAACGGCCGCCTCGACCACGGAACCCGAGCTGATGGCCGCCGATCCCCAACGCTTTGAAGAAGTCAAGGCGCACGTGCTCGCCAGCGGCGATCTGCCGACTCTGCCCGCCGTCGCCTTCGAGGTCAGCCGATTGGCCGCCAATCCGCTGTCGGGAATGTCGGAGATCGTGCGCATCATCCGCAACGATCCTCCGCTTACCGCCAAGATTCTGCGGGTGGCCAACAGCGCCTTCTACGGCATGCCGCGACGGATCGAGTCGCTCAATATGGCCCTCGTCGTCTTGGGAATGCGCGAACTTAACAATCTGGTTACCTGCATCGCCATTCTTAAGGCGTTCCCGCCGGTTCCCGGTGGAACCGAGTTCAATCGCCACGCTTTCTGGGAACACTCCGCCGGCTGTGGAGAGATCTCGCGGGTGATTGCCACCCGGCTTCATCTCCGTCTCCACGGCGTCGAATTCACGGCCGGTCTCCTGCACGACGTCGGCAAGATTATTTTCGATCAGCACTTCCACGAACCGTTCATCCGCGCGCTAAAAATGACGGCGGACGAGGGAATTACTTCCTTGGAGGCCGAACAGAAAGCGCTGGGAGTGGATCATGCTCAAATCGGCGCGTGGCTCGCCGAGGAGTGGTCGTTGCCTCCTACCATCGTGGAAGCGATCCGCTACCACCATCAGCCCGGTCTGTCGCAGGAACACGGCACGTTGACCGCCGTTGTTCGCCTCGCCGATCTGTTCACCAAGGCCCTGCTCGAAGACGCCAACCGCGCTTCGCTGCACAATGAACTGATCCGCGATCCGGCCTGGGATCTGCTTGCCAAACGAAATCCCGAGATTATCAGCCTCGATGTCGTTCGCTTTGCCGAAGAACTCGAGGAAAACATGGAACGCGCCCGCGAGTTCATCCGTCTCGCGTCGGAATAAATGTTCCTTCCATGAGCGGATTCGGTAGTCACGAGTGAGCCTGTCTCCTCCCCGATATTGCCCACGTGTTCTGATCGTGGATGATTCTCCGTTTGCGCGTCGGCTGATCCATCGTCTTCTCGAAGAATCCGGCCAGTTCGTGGTGGTCGGCCATGCCGCCAATGGCGAGGAGGCTCTCGAGTGCGTCCGCCGGCTCCGGCCCGACGTGGTTACGCTCGATTGCCATATGCCCGGTCTCAGCGGCGTCGAAACTCTGCGCCGCCTCCGCCGCGAATCGAACGTCCCGGTGGTACTGGTGAGCGGTGCACCGTCGCTGGTGGAGGATCTGGATCGTCACGCCGCTGAACTTGACGTGGTGGGGGTGGTGACCAAGACCTTCTCGGGCCGGTCCGTGGATCTCACTGTTTTTGCCGAGTCGCTATGCGCGCATGTTCGTCGCGCCGCCGACCGCAACATAGCCCAATAGAAGCGGATCGCCGTCCGAATCACGGATTCGCAATTGCCCAAGATCTTCGCCGCAGAACCATGTTCTGCGGCTTTGCTTTTTCGAGAAATGGGAGGGTCGAGTACATTATTATCAATTGTCCCCTATTACGCAAGGGAGGAGGACTCCTGCGGATTGTTTTTCGCGTCCGTTCAATCCGTGAAAACGCCCTCCTTGCAAATAAACTACTTACGACAGCAATGAAATGTGGGTCTGCTACTATGGATAAGGTAATTCGCTGTTTCAATTACATTAGCAATCCGACAACCTTGTAGTCTAAGAATTATATGACAAGTGGTAGTGATCGTTGACATTCCAGTAGCGCGCAATTATATTTACTTATCCTGGCTGAAAGGCCGAGATGAAGGGGTATGCCCGAATTTGCCCCTTATGATCGCGCTTTCTGCTCTCGTTGGAATTTTCGGATACCCGGATGCGGGAAAACGTCAATCAAAGAAGAGGAGACAAGATGAGGAAGAGAACGCTTTGGTATGTGCTTCTGGTTCTGTTGTGTTGTGGGGCAATTGCTCTCGTCGTCAACGCGACGGCGAACCAGACCGACCAGGCCAAGAAAGAGAATGCCGAAATAACGGCACCTCCCAAGGCCAAGCCCATCTACGTGGCTCCCCGGACTACCTCTCGCCTCTTACCTCCCGTCAAGGAGGTTGTGCCAGTGGCGGATGAAGTAGCCAAGGCCGCTGAGTTCAAGGCTGAGACCGAAGCCGCCACGGCCGAGGCGGTGGACGCGCCTGAGATCAGCCAGGAGGAGTTGGCCCGACAGGCCGAGCTTGCAGAGCAGGCGGTTGTCGCCGCCAAGGATGCCGAGCA
>JAHJDG010000136.1 GCA_018812265.1 bacterium
ACGTCGAGCGTGAGCCACGCCTCATCTTCCTCGACTGTCTCATCCACGACCCGCACCTTGAAATCGAAGCTCCCCACCTCCTGAGCAACGCCCGCTAAGACTCCGTTAGGAGCGAGTTCAATCCCCGCCGGCAGCGCACCCTCCACCACACTCCACGTCAGCATTCCGCTGCTCGCTCCGATTGCGATCAGCGTATCGGAGTAGGCTTCCCCGGCCGTCGTTTCTTCCACCTCCCGGTTGAGAATCGTCAGCGGCAAGCTCTCGGTGGTCACCGCCTTCAGCACCCAGTCCGAGGGATCCACCGCCAGCCCGGCAGGAGCGAATCCAAGCTCGAAGTAGTATCGCTCGTTCCATTCGCTGTTCTCCACCAGCACCATCGTGGTCTCGGCGGCCGCGGTGAACCTGAGATCGAGCCGTGTGCGGAAGGTGGTATCGGGATCGGTCTGCGTCTGCCGGATGCGGGCCACCGTTACCCGCTCGCCGTCCACCATTCCGCTGCCGAACGAGACCGCGAAGTGCGGACGATTGGTCAGATAGAGATAGGAATAAAGATACGGCGTAACGTCATATCCCACCACGTCGGCCACGTCTCCCAGAAACTCGGTCGTGGTGGCGTTGCCGTAAGCGTGTCTTGTTCGATATTCGCGGAGCGCCGCAAAGAACAGCGAATCATTGCGAAGCGCGCCGCGCAGAATGTGCAGAATCCACGACCCCTTGTCATAGACCGTGTTGCCGCTGAACAGGTCGGTCGGATCATAGACCGGCCCCGACGGATCCACCACGTCGTTGCCCCACGAGGAGGTCTGGTACTCGCGCAGCATGTCCGGCCCGTAAACGTGCGCGTACCAGAGAGCTTCTGAGTAGGATGCGAATCCCTCATTCAGCCAGATGTCCGGCCACGTGGCCAGCGTGATCTCGTCCCCCCACCATTGATGGGCCAGCTCGTGCAGCACGATGTGATCGTAGTTGTGAGCTCCGTTGGTGATCGAGCGGCCATACGACGTGTTGCACTGGTGTTCCATCGCCCCGCCCCAGTTGAACATCGTGTGGCCGTATTTCTCGTTTCGGAACGGATACTCGCCGAACATCTGCTCGCAATAGCCCATCATCTGCGGCAGCCGGTTCCAGCTCTCTATCGCATTAGCCAACCGCTCGGGATAGGGATAGTGATCCAGCGGCAGGCTGTCCCCGCCCGGCGAAACGTACCAGTCGCGGTAGAAAGCATAATTCGTGGCGTTCGCACAGACCAGATAGGTCGAAATCGGATAGCGCTCGACCCACGTGAATTTCTTGGACGACGGCGGAATGATGGTCACCGACTCCAGCACGCCGTTCGACGTCGCGGTCAATGTGTCGGCCACGATCAGCGAAATCCGCACGCTGTCCGCCTTGTCGGCCGGGTGGTTCTTCGATGGCCACCAGTCGCGCGCGCCATACGGTTCCGAGAGCGTGGCGATCGAGGGGATAAAGCGCGGCCCCACCGGACGATTGTAATAGCTGAACGATGTGTAGAGACTCGTCTGGCAGGGAGTTCCGTGATACACGACCCGTGCCTGAACGAGTTCGTTTTCAACATATACTCGATCAAGCTGAATAGTGAGCAGGTTCCCCGTCAGCGTGAACGGCCGCGCGCTCCCCGCCACCACCACCGAATCCACCGTGAAGGTCGAGCACAAGTCCAGCACCAGCTCATCCAGATCGGGAGCCGTGCTGCGCGCCAGAATCGTCACATCTCCCGCGATGGTCTGACCGGAAAAATTGCGCAGATCGAGCGTCAAGTCATAGTAGAGAGCGTCGAAGTCCGCCTGTGTCGAGAGTAGCGGCAAGTCCTGTAGCCGCTCGTACAGGCCTCGCAGCTTCAGAGCATCCAAGTCGTGAAACTCATCGGGATTGGCGGGCGGCGGATAGTCTTCATCCCACGGATCGGGAGTCTCCGCCAGCGAGGCCAGCGCCAAGACCGCCGAAAGCAGCGCGATACACAAGAATCGTGTGAAGTGAATCATGACGGTCCCTATAAACGAGTGAAGTTCGGATCAATTAAATATAAGCTTGATCCACTGGCACTGCAAGCCACGATGCAACAATCTTAAAAAATCTAATCACCTATATAATAATAGCATGGCTATTGCTGACCCTTCGCTGTCTCCAATCACGGATACCTCCATCTACCCGAGAACGAGTTTCCCAAGAGAATTGCTGCCACAAATAAACGACACGTGTGTCTTCAAACTTGACAACCCGGCAATCTTATCGTATATTTACGATGAACGATTGGTTTCACAGGCTTTGTGTTATCATGTAGTTCTTTGTTTATTGTTTGTTTGACAAATGAAAATGTCCCGCTTCAACAGACCACTTCGACCAGCTGATAAGCCCGCTCAGGAGCTGGCCCGGCTTGCCCGAGCCCTCGGCCACCCGCATCGCATGGCCATCCTCCGCTTCCTCCACGAGCGGAAAACCTGCGTCTGCGGGGAGATCGTCGAGGTTCTGCCGGTGGCTCAATCCACCGTCTCGCAGCATTTAAAAGTGCTGAAGGAAGCGGGCTGGATTCGCGGCGAGGTCGAAGGGCCGCGCGTCTGTTATTGCATCAATCTGAATGCGCTGAAACGTTTCCGTTCCCTCGTGGATACGAGTTTTCTCTCTTCAATGGAGGTTCCGATGTGTCTGGCTGAAGACGTCCGCGCCATGGTGCGCGACAAGTACGGCAAGCTTGCCGACAAATCCGGCGGATCATGCTGTTGCGGCGGCGATTCCGACGTCGCGGCCGTGGCCGTGAAAATTGGCTATTCCCCCGAAGATCTGACCACCATTCCCGCCGATGCGAACCTCGGCCTCGGCTGTGGCAATCCGCTCGAATATGCCGACGTGAAACCCGCCGAGACCGTGCTCGACCTGGGCAGCGGCGCGGGACTCGATTGTTTCCTGGCTGCGCATGAAGTGGGCAAGCAGGGCCGCGTGATCGGCGTGGACATGACCGCCGAGATGATCGAAAAGGCCCGCGAGAACGCCAGGACCGGCGCGTTCTCCAACGTCGAATTCCGGCTCGGTGAGATCGAGCATCTTCCCGTCGCCGATTCCACGGTGGACGTGATCATCTCCAACTGCGTCATCAATCTCTCCCCCGACAAACCGCAGGTCTTCCGCGAAGCGTTCCGTGTTTTGAAACCGGGTGGAAGGTTGGTGGTTTCCGATCTCGTTCTTACGAAGCCGATCTCTGCCGATCTGCGCGAATCGGTTGAAGCCTACGTCGGCTGCGTGGCCGGAGCGCTTATGAAAGATGATTACCTTGCCGCCATCCGTGAAGCCGGATTCGATTCCGTCGCGATCGCGCACGAGAGCCGCTACGACGTCGGACTGGATGCGCTCGACGAGCCACTGCGCAAGGAAGCTCTGGAAGCCGTGCTCTCGATCAAGGTGAGGGCTGTGAAATCGAAGTGAATCAGCTTCAGGTTTTGAGATGCCGAAAATCAAATCACCTGCGGAGCAAACGATGAGGCTCTCCTCTCGAAACATACGACCGTCATTTTGCATCTTTGCGATACTTGGGCTGATCCTACTGCTTCAGGGAATCACCCTCGCGGCCGAAACAACGGCTGACCGTCCGACGCTGGTGATTCAATGGCAACGGCTGGTCACGGACAAGGGCCAAACATGTCAGCGCTGCGGAGATACCGGGAAGTCCGTCAGGCGGGCACGGAAACAACTGGCTTCCGCTCTCAAGCCGCTGGGAATCAAGGTGGTGCTGGAGAAGGAACGAATGAGCCACGATCAGTTTCTGGCAGCGCCCGCAGAATCCAATCGGATCTATCTGAACGGTTGCTCGCTTGAGGAAATCCTGCAGGCCGAAGTGGGATCGAGTGTGTGCTGTGATGCGTGCGAGGGCCAGCCGTGCCGAACGGTCACGGTAGATGGACTGACTTTCGAGACTATCCCGCCGGAACTGATCGTGCGGGCCGGCTTGCTGGTGGCGGCTGATCTCTTGCGACTGAACGATTCCGGCGCCGCGATTCCTTGTTGCCCTTCTGCTTCGGGCTGCTGCCCGAAGACGCCGGAGGAAAAGTAATCACACCGGAGGTGTCTCAGCCTCGGACCATTCGACCTAATACACGCAGGACGGGCATCATGCCCGTCCTGCTTCTCATTGCTCTGTAGTTTTCCGGCAGAAAATTATCTAGGCCGTTTTTTCGACCCAGCGGACGCCAAGCGTGATGGCCAGATTGGTGAACAGAATTACCAACACCGCCACGGTCACAAAATCCTTTGTCCCGTGCAGACCGTAGGCAGCGGGCAGCGTGGCGAGCACGGCGGTGGCCAGGCCACGCGGCATGAACAGAAACAGAACTTTCGCTCCGTGCCAGCTCTTGGGATCCTGCGTCCGCAGGAAACTCCACCGCACCGCCACCGCCCGCGCCAGCAGCACGACGACATAGATCACCACTCCCTCGAGCAGCAGCATCCAGCTCACTTCGCGGAAGTCGAACAACATGCCGAGGAACACGAAGAAAAACGTCCGCACGAGGAACGTGAGTTCGGCATGGAAACGTTTGATGTCCGCGCCGCCCAGTTCGTCGGTGATGGGCTCGCGTTTGAACTTGGGGAAGAGCTTGGCCAGCACTTTCGGTCCGTTGGAGAAGGTGAGTGCGAACACGAACACGCCGAACACTCCCGAGCTGTGCAGCGCTTCGCTGACCGAATAGACCATCAGCATTCCCGCGAACGTCATCAGGTAGAGCAGCGGCTGGCCGGAGAGTTTTTTCAGCACCCACATCCACGCCAGCCCCGCGCCGATTCCCACGACCAGCGCTCCGGTCAGCGACGCGAAGATCACCGGCCCGATGGCGTCCACCATTTCCGCGCCGCCCCGCACGAGTTGCAGGACCGTCACCGTGAACAACACCGCCACCGCGTCCGAGAGCGAGCTTTCCAGTTCGAGCACAGTTCGCACGGCCGGATCGGTCTTGACTTCGCGGATGAGCGGGATCACAATGGCCGCGCTGGTGCAGGCGATGGCCGAGGCCAATAGAGCGGAGTGCAGCGACGGACGATGGAATCCGAAGTGCACAACCACGAAAATCACCGCGAACGACAGCAGAAACGAGAGCGCAAGAAGCTTGAGCGTCTTCCGCCAGCTCTTGAGCATGTCCTCGAAATCGAGATGCAGCCCGCCCTCGAACAGGATCACGAGCAGGGCGAACGCACCGAAGTAGGGAGCGGCGGTGTGGACGATCTCGATCTCGACCTTGAGGAGCGCGCGCAGAATCAGTCCGGCGCCGATCAGCAGCAGCGCGTCGGGGATGCGCGTCAGCCGGAACATCCAGCTCCCGGCAAACCCGAGGCAGATGACGATCGCGAACATGAAGAAGAGAATGAATGGAGTCACGAAGCCTCCATCAAGATGAAGAAGTTAAGTCCGTTCATCGCATTGGCGACGATTAGTACAATATACGAAATAAAAACGACATTGTCATTTCTACAAAGTCAGCAGCGGGCGCAACGCCTTTCGCCCCTACAGTCTGCCTAAGTCGCTGACCGGATAATAATGTTCCAATATCTTCTCGACGCTCCAGCCTCGTAGCGCCATCGCCGACGCGCCGAGCTGGCAGAGGCCGACGCCGTGCCCCCAGCCGCCACCGGAAATCACCAGCGAATCCCCGCGCTCATGGATCACGAAAAACGAGGACGGCAGATGCGATGGCGAGAGCGCGCGGCGGATGTTGAGTTCTCCGTACACGCGCTGCCGTTCCGCCTCGCCGACGATCTCCAGAATCAGGATTCTCCCCGACGCTCCCCGCCGAACGGGAACGAGCTCGCGGAGCGCGCCGACCTCAAGGCCCGTTTTTTCCGCGATCAGCGCGCCCCACTCCCTGCGCGTGTGTGCGAACTCCCAGCGGAACAGTGGATCTTTGTCCCACGGCTCGGGATAGCTGCAAACCCGCGGATTGCACCACGCGGGCGGATCGCTCTTCAGAAACTCGCGCGCTGCGTCTTCATCCGTCAGATCGGGAACGGCATATTCACCGCACGCGCGCACTGCAAAATAGTCCGGTCCTTCACCGCCCCAAACCGCTTCGTAGCGCTCCGACACTCCGCCGCAGGACTTGGCGTAGCGGGCGTCAATGACGCGAGGAAAGGATGAAACTAAGACTGTGCCCTCTGATTCTTTTATCGGGGCGATAACGGTTTCGGCTTCGCGGGCGATTCCCTGATAGCACTGGCAGTGATCGTCATTGCAGAGATCGAAGCCGTCGGCGAAGTGGTGGCGGTTCGCGGTGGCCAGCACCGTCGAGCGCGCGGCAATAGCTTGTGCCTGCGAAAAGGCGGCGGGCAGATCGCTGCGCATCTCGCTGCCGACCGCGCTTTCCAAATA
>JAHJDG010000137.1 GCA_018812265.1 bacterium
CGCACTTGCAGGATTAGTTGCTCCCACGTCCGAAATTATAGAAGAAGCTCCCCGCTTGTCATGAGCGGGGAGCCTTTTTTCACGTTCCGCACTGCTCCCGGGAGGATAGAGGGGGGCTTCATCCTTCATCCCTCATCCTTCATCCTTTCTTCATGCCTCCTCCCTTTCCACAAGCCCCATCTAAATTATTCTCACTTATCCTCCAACGCTTTTTGCGTTATTGCTATTTTCACCGCTAATACGTATCTATTACGGCATGAGAATATCTTTGTACAAAGAGCACCGCATTGTCGCCATAGAGATTGTGGATTCGATCCATCGGGCCCGCAAAGCTGAGAAAGTCAGAGTGAATAGCTCTGGCCTTCTCTGTTGCTCTCATGCCTAATGCGGAGTAGGCAATAAAGGTTTCATGTATACTGACGTCAATTGCAGGTGAACCATGAATTTGTCTGTGCTTGAACAAATGGCTCGCAACGGGGACATGAGTGTTGATGCACTACGGTATCTCCTCGAGTGCAAAGGGGAATGTGAATGGCTAGATTACAAGCAAGCACTCCATATCGACACCGAGAAGGAGCTTTGTGATTTTGCGCGCGACATCTTGGCGATCAAGAATATGGGTGGCGGATATGTGGTTGTTGGTGTCGAAGACAAAACTTGGAAGCCTGTCGGTTTGTCCTTCACATTGCCGTACGACACAAAGCTGATCCGAGATCAGGTCCGTAGAGCAACGGGCCTGGATCTGGAAGTAGATATCGTCCATCATGACATTCACGTTCCGAGTTCCAGCGGCAAGTTTGCTCTTGTATTCATCCGATCAAGTAGAAAGCGCAGCAAGCGAAGGACACCTACTCTCTGCGCAAAGGACTTCTGTCATACCAAGACTTATGGTCTTCGGCGGGGAGAAATCTATGTTCGTCGCGGAGATTCTACTATAAGGCTACAACACGACTCCGAGCTTGTCGACCTCCTTGAGCGGCTTGAGGACCAAGCGGACCACGACTCAATGACAATGGCGGGTCCTCCGAGCCCCTTCGCCGTCCATGACGGTCTATATAGGCTACTTGAAAAAGGATTTCTCAAGTTTATTGGTCGCACCGAGGTGCGCGACCAACTACTCGATGTTGTGACCAGAGACCCTCGCATTTGGATCATCAATGTACATGGTCCAGGCGGAGTGGGCAAGTCAGCACTGGTAAACTGGGCAGTATACGAATTCTATGAGAAACGTTCCTTTGAATCTATTATTCAGCTCACCGCAAAAGAAGCGACTCTCACTCCCGCGGGAATCAGGCCACACGATCGTTCCTTAGTCTCTCTAGAGAATCTGCTGGATCAAATTACCCTTACCTTTCAGCATGACCCACCAGACGATTTGAACGAAAAGAAAGCCCTCACAACGCAGATTCTCTCAGCGTGGAGTACTCTAATTGTTCTCGATAACATGGAGACTGTTCGAGATGGCCGGATTCTGAGCTTCGTTCAGTCACTTCCTCCTGACACTAGGGCAAAAGTCCTCTTGACCAGCAGGCAGAAGTCCCGTGGTTGGGAATTGCCATTTCCTGTCAAAGAGCTCAATGTGGATGATGTCCAAGAATTCATCCAGATTCGCTCAAGAGAAATGCGGATCGACTTTCCTACTGATCATAACATGGCAGAGCGCACATGCTTGGCCTCAGGTGGATTGCCCCTTGCCATCCAATGGCTGTTGGGCCGCTACAAGATCCGGCCAGATATAGACGATGTCCTCGCCTCCGTCGGTCAAAAAGATTCCCCAATACTTGAGTTCAGCTTTGGCAACATATGGCAGGTTTTGCCTGCAGATGCTCGGGCTGTACTCGCGATAATGACTATTTTTGACACTCCCCCGACATCGCAACAGATCAGCATTGCCACGGAGTATCCTATCGACAGGGTTGAGAAAGCACTTGATGATCTGGCCGAGGTGACGCTGGTGACACGAAACACACAGGTGTCAGACGGCTCCGTCACATATGTGTCTTTGCCGATAACTCTCTCATTCGCGCGAAATCAGCTCGGCAGTATGGGTGACTTTGAGGTCAGAAGCAGAGAGCGATACCAACGATTCGCAGATCAAATGAGGCTTCACAAGACAGAAATTAGCAGATTCGAGAGCACATTTGAAAAGTACGGTCTAGAAAGCGATAATGAGAAACGGGCGGCTTTGCTCTGCCAAAAGGGCGAGTCCGAGATGTTTAGAGGCAATTTGGATGATGCTGAGATGCTCTTCAAGCAAGCACGCGAGTTAGCTCCACAATCGGCTTATGTTTGGGCCATGTGCGCCAGTCACGAATTATCAAGGAATCGGCTCGGCAAGGCCGAAGAAATGATTGGGGAGGCGTGCAGGCGAGCCACAAAGAAATCTGGTGCGCTATGCCATACGATCAAGGCAAGAATTCACTTCGCCCAACGTGATCGTGATGGCAGAGTGAGCGCTCTCGCGCGTGCCGTTGAATTCGATCCTGATGACAATGTCATCCGTCATCAATACGGTGTCGCACTGAGTATCAATTGGAGACACGAAGAGGCAATAAAGCAGTTTACTATCATCATTGATCGAGAGCGACAAGCTGAAGCACCGTCCAGAACACTACTGATGGCATACAAGACGCGAATGATCAATCTCAAGAGACTTCGGCGAGAGTCAGAGTACGCAATAGACCTTGATACTGTCAAGACTCTGTTCGAGAAGTACCCATACCTTAAAGCAAACGCTGACGATTTTGCTGAGTTTCTATCGCCCGCGGGAGCAGAATAATATGAACTTCTGCCCGGTAAAGGCCATCCCACGGGATAAAGACGGGCACTCGATGTGCAATGTGTGCCACTCGAAGGATAAGCGCGTAGTTACTACGGTGCGGGATCGCTGATCCCGTCGGAATCATGTCTTCCTTGCAAGGGTAAGGAAGGCGGTCAGAGACCGCCAAGAGTTTGAATGGATTGGATTGCGGAGTTGCGGGCGGAAGTCGCACGAAAAGTTAGGTGACTCTCGCGGTCGGAAAATAACGGGGCGAATCTGGAGATTCGCCACCGCGAGAAAGTCCTCACCGCGAGGTAGTCCTCCGCCGAGGACATCGGATTCCGGCCGGGTAGCGCGCAGATTCAGCGTCACGTACAATACTATACGGCGCTAACCGGGCTCGGCAATCCCCCTTCTCCTGCTGAAGCGGAGGGAGATCCGGGCGCAATCCCTGCGGAGCACAAACGGGAGGCCATGTATAGGCTCCCATTCTGACCAAACTAACAGCCAGACGACAAAATGTCGGTGCGCCGCGTCGACATGGTGATTTCACATGTTCACAAGAGCCCTCATTTCGGGGGCTCTTCACTATGTTACTTACGACCAGACCTGTCGTTGATTGCCGGGAGATGGACGCACTCGTCAATTACCTTCAGCACTTTGTTATTTCTCACGTTAGATCATGTGACCATCCCTATAACAAAACCCCCGACATCCATCTGTCAGGGGCGTAAGTTCCTTGCGGAGAGAGGGGGATTCGAACCCCCGGTACGAGGTCATCGTACGCACGCCTTCCAAGCGTGTGCTTTAGACCACTCAGCCATCTCTCCGGTCGGCAGGCATCACGCCCGCCCAAATTCTTTCACAGTCTCAATTTAGGCTTTTTTCCGCTTAGGTGCAAGCTTCTTCCTGATCCTCTTAACTTGTGATTTCACAATTCTTTAGGTAAAGACAGCCGAACTGTGCCGATGTAGGTGTTCCGTCACGGTGCCGAGCCGGTTGGGACCCTGCAAACGATGAAAACATAGCGCAGCAGGCTGTCGGAGGCGGCGATGACATTGTGGCGAGTCTCGGGCGGGATATAAACAAACTGCCCGGCCGATACCTCCTGCTCTCCCATCCCATCGGCCACAACGACGCCGGAGCCTTCGAGGATCACGAGCTGTTCTTCATGTCGTTCGGTGGAGTGCTCGCCGACGGATTGCCCCGGCGAAAGCGTCACCATTCCCGATTTCATGGCAACGGTCTGGTCCGCCGCAAGAATCCGCACATAGTGCGGAGGATTTTCCGGCGGAGTGAATACAAACGGCTGCAGGGAATTCAACTCGGTCATGGTGGAAAACGTTTACGAAAGTTGTTTGGAGATCGGTCAGGTTTGCACGGCCACGATCCCGAGCTGCTGCATCAGCATGAGCGAATCAATCACGGCCACGATTTCCGCGATTCTGTCTCCGGAAAAGCGAAAAATATCAATGCCGCGAACGGACATGGAGTTTCCGGTGGCGGGGATCCCGTGGTAGTCACCCCGGTGCAGGCCGGACATCGTGAACAGGCTGGCCACACGGTTCTCTTCGGCAATGTTCAGCTCATCGCTCATGCGGAAGTCGGCGAACGCTTGCCGGAGCATGGCCACGAAACGTTTCAATTCCTCGCGACCGCGTACCGTACCGAATGGCCCGCTGAAGATTATGTCGTCGGTCAGCAGCTCATCGGCGACGTCCAGTTTACCGGCGGTGAACAATTCCTCGCAGTAGCGATGCACCGCCCGCTTGTTGGATTCGAGAGACATCTTGCTTCACCTCATGGAGTGAGCCGGATTGGCTGCGCAAAAAACTACTTTGCCGACGCGTTTTCTTCGATGATCCCGAACAAATTCCCTTCGGAATCCGTGCAATAGGCGAACCAGCCCACACCCGGAACGACCTGCTTGGGCATCGTGAGCGAGCCGCCGGCTTCGGCAACGCGGCGGGCATAATCATCGAAGCCGGGCACGCCGATGGTGCAGATGTAGGCGGCGGGGGAATCGCCCGTCTTGGGACTCATGCGATGCATGATGGCTCCGTTGATTCCCGGTTCGCCCTCGGGGCCGGTTCTACACATCCAGTAATCCATGGGACCCGCCCACTTTTCGATCTTCCAGTCGAAGACCTTGCGGTAGAACTCAGCAGCCCGTTCCGGATCGTCGGCCGGAATCTCGAAATGGATCACGCGCGGCATGTTTGTCTCCTTGGACTTGGCGAGTGGCTGCGATTCTTGTGGATTGTCTCAGAACTGGCCCGGTTTACCCAATAAGCGTCGAGTCAAGCCGATCTGTCCGGCATGATACGCTTCGTGGCAGGCGAGGAAAAGAGTTCGATGGAGAGCCGTTTCGACGTCGCCGAACATCGGCTGGCGGCCGGTGGATTCGTCCAAACGAGGCGCAAAGGTTTCCAGAGTCTTTTCAAGAATCCCCAGCGAGTCACTCAATGCCGACTTCAACTCGGCGAGGGACATCGGTTCCTGCTCGAATCGTTCCCGTTTACCGGGAGCGTATAAATCTATCCGATCGTCATTCCAGTGCGGCTCCCCACCCATAAACCGAATCGCCTGCGCACGGGTGCCGATGATGTGTCCGAGGATCCAGTTGATGGAGTTTTCCGCTCCCCGAGGAACGGCTAGACTTTCCTCTTGGCTGACGTCTTCGAGGTTGCGTGTCAGAGTCAGTTGGTTGAACTGAAAGGCGCGAAGGATGTCGTTGGCGGTCATGATTCTCTGTTTCGGTTTGCTGTCAAGTTGTCCGTGAAAACGCCGGCTACTTGAGTCCGATTCGTTTGCCGAGCGCCGACATGCGGATGAGTTCCTCGAGACGCTTGATCTGTGTCTCTTCTTTTTGTGCGCTCATCACCCAGCCGATAGCCATTTTCTGGTAGGAAGGCGGAGTTCTCTCGAAACTTCGCCACGCCGCACCGTTGGCCTTGAACATTTTCTCGAGTTCGGGAGACAAAGACGACGGGGCTTCGCCGGCGGGCGGTGCTTTGGCCTTGCCCTCCAGCATTTCCTTCGCCGCCGCCAGACCGGCCTCGGTCATCTTGCCTTCCTTCATCAATTTCTGCACGCGTTTGCGATTCGGCTCCGACCACGTACTGCCGGCATTGCGTGGCGTGAATTTCTGGGCGTAGCTTTCGTCGTTGATCCGCTGGACGATGCTGTCAATCCAACCGAAGCACAGCGCTTCCTCGACCGCATCCTCGTATTTGAGCCGCGGCTTGCCGGTATGCACCTTGTGGAAAACCAGCCAGATTTCCTTTTGGGACGCGTGGTTCCTCGCCAGCCACTTCCGCCATTGACTGCGGTGCTCGACGTGAAGGCTATTGGGAATTTTCACGCTTCCTCCATTCCTCTGCTCACCCTTCAAATACCGTCAACGCCTCCCACCCGATACGTCGTTCCGGTAGTACTTCTGCCATTGCTGGATCGTGACCAGAGCTTTCACAAGCTGTGCAGAATGATATCTGCGGTGATCGTAGGCGTCACGCAGTTTCGCAATCCCCCGCGGATCGAGAATGCTCATGGGTTGCACTTCTTCCAGACAGCGGAGCACGTCGGCGCGATATCGTTTCTTGTGGTATTCCAGAGGATGCGCGTACTGGTGACCCATTGCCGGATAATAGAAAAGTTCGCCCGAGCAGCGAAAAACGATCCGCTCGATCTGCGAGATTGCCATTCCCCAACGTCGGAGGATGCGTCGGCGCCAGTGAACATCGCGTTCGAGAGGATAGCCGAAATTTCGGGTGGTTGGGAAATTGTATAGTTCTGGAAATCCGGATTTCAACGCGTTAAAATAGGCAATTCCCGCACGCCGCAGTTGCACCGGCATGCCGTGCGCGAACCTCACGACACGGGCGTGGACGTTGGGCGCCAAATAGAAGGCGCGGTCGCGATGAACTTGAATCCCGAAGTTTACCCGGTTGGTATCCCGGTCCAGGGCATACCAGCGGGAATAGCGTTCCTCCAGTGTCGCACCGGGAAGTGCGCGGATGGCCTCTCTGTAGTTCAGAACATCCCAGTTCTCCGTGGTCAGAAGCGGCTGCACTTCCGCCACGGACGTCGTCAGGGCTCTCGCCAACACCAGTCGCACCAGATGTTCCCCCATATCGCCGTGCACGGCAAGGTCTCGCGCGCGCTTGATATCCTCCACTCCCCACATGGTGTCACCCAAGAATCCGCTAAGGACGTGAGTTCCCGGCGGTAGAACCTCGCGCTGCGGCCCCAGCGGACTGTTCTGAATGGCCAGCTTCATCCCCTCCGAATTGAAAAAGCCGTCCTTTAAAATCTGTTCCAGCGGCCGCAAGTCCATCGGCAGTTTCAGATTCCTGAGTCCCAGACTCTGCGCAAGGCCGATTCCGATTTGAAAATCTCGCGAAGAGGGACGGCCGTACGTGTAGGTGGTAATTCGGTCGCGGGGGATCCCTTCCAATGCACAGCCGAGCATAAAACGGGAATCCATCCCCCCGGAAATCGGAATGGTGATCTCGCTCAATCCCTCCAACTCAGAGGCAACCGCCTCGCGAAGTACGCTCAGTGCTTCGCCAACAATACGCGCTTTCAATGCATTAGGATCCTCACCCGCGAACACTTCATCGGCCGTTCTTTCGAAGGGAAGAGCTACGCGTTGTTCCAATACGCCCACTCCATCCCGGACCGTAAGGCATTGCCCGGGTCGGACGCTGAACACATCCTTTAACGGCGTGTAGCGTTCGGGAAGGTAATTGAGAAGGAGCATATAAGGAACGCTGCGCTCCTCGATCGGAGGCTTGGGATCGGCTACATGATGAAGAAACATCAGCGAGTTCGAGAAATACCAGCGCCCGCCGATATGTGAGTAGTACCAGCGTTGGAAAAGAAATACATCGGACGCAATGCTGATCACGTCGCGCTGACGGTCGTATTTCAGAGCGATCCAACTCCCACCCGGTTCATCCCCCTCAAACTGCCAATCTTCCGCCGCTCGCGAGGCTACAGGATGCCCCACCGGCAAGTCTGAAAAGGACTTTTCTCCCGCCACGCGTCCGGCGAAAAACCGATAGCCAGTTTCATCCAAGCGCGCGGCAACGTGCGGATAGTAGGGTCCCTCATCTTTCGATTCGATAACGTCCAACACCCACCGCCGACCTGAAATAGAATGCGTTGCGTTTCGGCGCGGAGTAGGTTGAGGAGATTCCGATAGAATGAAGCAAATAAGCATTACTTGGTTCAGCGATGGTCAAAATGTACGAGATACCGCAGCACAACCTCCATATCATGTGCATAAATGCAAACGGACTACAAATAGCTGAGCCACCATCGGTCGCGATGCGCAGCCTTATAGCGCCCATACCAGCGACAGAGCGGATACAACAACACAACCACAAACACCCACACGGCAAAGACCACTCCCAGTCCGAAGCCATGCGTAGCCAGCGACTGACTTGTATAGGACTCGGTAGTCAGCACCCATTCCCCCAAATCCCACCCCGCTACCGCCAATCCGATGAAGGCCAATGCATGAACGAAATAGATGTGAACAACGTAGAAGAAGAACGGCACACGCCCGAACACCTCTAAGAACTCCGTCACGCGGTTGCGGACGCTATCGAACCAGGCCAACAACAGCAGGGTCTGTCCCAGCGCATTCAACGAAAAAAACACTGACGGCGGATACTTTCGCATGTTCACGAAATCCATCAACTGGTACAGTGCCGAATCGTAGGCGATGCGCTCCGTACCCGCCCATATCTGAACCGCGCGTAATACGAGGAACAGAAGTAACGCAAGACTTCCCAAACCCACCAGCCACCGGCGGCGTCGCCGCGGATCGTAATCCGATTGATATAACGTACCCAACAGATACCCCAAGCACATGATACCGATCCACGGCAAAGCCGGATAGGTAATATTGAGTGCGAAGTGCGGGGCCAGTTTCACCACCGTATGTTGATGCAGAATATTCCAAATCACGGAGATTAGAGAATTGCCGCTCGTTTGGATGGGATCCAACACATGATGAAAGCAGGTCAGCACAATGCCAATGGCAAAAATAGCCGATCTGGGCAGATAGATGATCGCCGACAAGCAGATCATACTGAAACCGATAGCCCAGATCACCTGAACCCAGAGCGCACTGAAGGTCGGATCGAACGTCCAGCCGAAAGTGACCACCGTAAACTCGATCACCAACAACCACAATCCCCGGGTCAACAGAAAACGTGACAGCGCTTTTGTCCCGACCCGATTCCCGTACAGAAAAGCACCAGTACCTGCCAGAAAGACAAACGCCGGTGCGACAAAATGAGTGATCCAGCGAGTGAAAAAAAGGAGTGGTGTAGTGGTGGCGAGATCGGTGGGATCCAAGAACAGGGTCTTAGGACCGAAATACATTCGCGTATGATCTAAGGCCATGAGTACAATACACAAACCGCGCAGGATGTCAAGCGACGCAATCCGGGATTTTCGCAGAGAAGACTTCCCTGCGAAGGCCGGATGTGTATTACTTTCAGGAACAACAATCGCCATACGGTCTACAGGTCAAACCGCACGATCCAAAGGAAAGAAGGTCCGAATCATCAATCGAATCGGCAACGAGAAGTCCAGCTTGTGACGAACAAGAGCAAGACAGGCAAATCTTGCTGGCGGTGAGGGAGGGATTCGAACCCCCGGTACCGACAAGCGGTACAACGGCTTTCGAGGCCGCCGCATTCGACCACTCTGCCACCTCACCGAAACGGTTGTCAGCACGAGGCGCCGACGGAACCGCGAGCAGACACGAATAATATAGGCCGTTTCATGGAAAAATCAAGTACCTGTCATCGCCCGTGGCCGGTCTGGTCGGGCTTGTCCTCCGTTGGAGGAGGGCTCTCCATTGGAAGCTCGACGGTAGGCTGAGGTTCCGGTTCGCCAAACACTTTGCCGGACAGGAGGGTCAGCAATCCCAGCACCACACCGCCGATGATCACGCCGACAAGCATATTGATGAGCATCATCGAACGCGCATCCACGCCGGGGGGCAACTGCGCGAGCTGCTCGGCCACTTTCGGATTGTTTGCAACATAGGTATCAAAGAACAGATAGATCAGAGTCGAGCTGACCAGCGACTCGATCACTCCCGTCCACAGGCCGTGCCCGAAGTACTTCTTGTGTGCGAACCGGCCGAGGATCAGCGCCGCGATCAACCACCACATGATCGCAATGAACCATTGATTGAGATCCACGAGGCCGAACAAACTCACCAGCCCGATCAGCACACCAAGCAAGCTGACGACGAAAATGAGCTTCCAGTTCATGGCCACTCCCTTCTCAAAAATGCGGGGGAAGACGGAACTCCTGCCGTGCGCAGCCACTCGCTCTAATTGCTGCCTCCGAGAATCAGCGGCAGCCCGTCCTTGCCCGAGCCGATGACTACGGTCTTGGCGTTGGTCGAGGTGGCGAGCTTTTCCGTCGCTTCGATGCCCTTCCACTTCAGGAACTGCGGGCTTAAACCCTCCGCTACGATAACCTGAAAATCGGCGATGCCGCGCCCCTCGATGCGCTTGCGTTCCGCCTCGCGCCGTTCCTTGTCCAGCACGAATTCCATCCGCTGACTCTCCTGCTCGGCCTGCAACTTTTCCTCAATGGCCGCCGTGAGTTTGGTGGGAAGCTGTACCTGCCGGAGCGGCGTGTTCTCGATAGTGATCCCGCGCGGACTCACCACCGCCTGCAGTTGCTCCTGAATCTGCTGCGCTAAGAGCTCGCGCTCCGAGGTGTAAAGCGCGCGAGCCTCATAGGTCGCCGTCACCCCGCGCGCGATCGAACGGAAATTCGGTTCCAGAATGATCCCCTTATAGTCCGGGCCGATGGTCTTGTACACCTCGGCCGCGACCTCGGGATTCAAGTGAAACAGTACCGACACCTCGAGCTGCACCGACAGACCTTCCTTGGAAGGCACCGTCATTATCTCTTTCATCTCCTGCGTCTTCACCGAGAATTTGTGCACCACGGCCAGCGGATTCTTCAGATTGATTCCCGGCTTCAGCGTCCGGTCCGACACCTTGCCGAATAAATCCACCACTCCCACGTGCCCGGCGGGGATCACCGTGAACGTGCGGAATAAAAGCATCAGAATCAGCACTCCGATGATGATGCTGAGAATGCCTTTCCCGCCGATGGGTGGTCTGTATCCGTCCATGATTTTTCCTCCCGTACGGTTTGGTTTTGCCGCAACTCGCGAATCATTACACGGTCACGACGTTTTCCGACTCCATGAGAATCGTTGCGATCTCGCGCATGTTGCTGATGCGCTCGGAGCGGACTTTTTCATCCAGTTTGAAATGGCTGACGCACGTTCCGCACGCCACCAGCAGCACGCCCGCCCGGTTCAGTTCATCGAGCACGTCGAGAACCGGCGAACCTTCCGCGAGCAATTTCACTCCGCCGTTGTAGAAAACGATCCGGTCGGGCTTTGCTTCAAGCGCCAGCAGCGTTCGCAGAAACGAGTTCATCAGCCTGACGCCCAGTTCGTCATCGCCGCGTCCAAAACGGTCACTTTTAATCACGATGGTTCGCTTCATAGTCCCTCAGGTTGTGCGCTGTTCACATCCATCGCCGGCGCTTGAAATACACGATCATGCCAAGCGACAGAAGGGCCATGATCCCCCAGGCCACAAAGTAGCCAAATCGCCAGTGAAGTTCCGGCATGAACTCGAAATTCATTCCCCACATTCCCGCCAGAAACGTTAGCGGCAGGAAGATCGTGGCGGCTACGGTGAGAACCTTCATCACCTCGTTCTGCCTCACGCTCAGGCTCGACATGTACATGTCGAGATTCCCCGACTGCATCTCGCGAAACGTCTCGATAGTCTCCATCACCTGCACGCAATGGTCGTAGAGATCGCGGAGGAACGGCCGCATTTCATTGCGAATCAGCGGCGTATCGTCCCGCAGCAACGAGCCCAGCACTTCCCGCAGCGGCCAGATGGCCTTGCGCAGAAACAACAGCTCGTGTTTGATCTCGAAGATGACCGGCAACGTGCTGTTGTTCGGACTGTTCACCAGTTCGGCTTCTAGACGATCCATGCGGTTGCTGATGTGGTCCAGAACTCCGTAATAGCTGTCAACAATAGAGTCCATCAGCCGATAAGCGAGGTAGTCATGATGAAGCAGCCGGACGCGCGGCTTGCCGCTGCGAATGTAGTCCCGCACGACGCCGAACTGATCCGTTTCCCTCTCGCCGACCGACAACACGAAATCCTTACCGAGCACGATGCTGATCTGCTCGTCGGACAGCTGTCCGTCCTCCCCAATCGTAAACCGCTTGAGAACAACAAAGAGAACCTCCCCGTAGTCCTCGATTTTGGTGCGCTGATCGGTATTGATAATGTCTTCGATGACCAACGTGTGTAAACCGAGTGCTTCGCACGCGTCCTGAAGCGGCTTCACGTCGCGCAGTGCATCCACGTCAATCCACTTGATTCCCGGCTTGGATAAGAGCGCGGAAATCCGGGTCGCCTCGTGAATCTCGATCTCTTCCACTTGCTCAACATCGTACGCAATCGCGTTGATGCGAGTGGTTTTCAGATCGGGAAACTCGGGTTCCAGCCGCTCTCCGGGCGCCCGTCCCGCCTGTCGAGACCTGCGTTTGAGAGCTTGTCTCAGAGTGGAAGGCAACTTCACGGCGATTCCCTCCGCGTTTTCCGCCGCCCGCGTTCCAACGGGTCCGGCCGTCCGTCAGTGACTACCGCGTGTCCTCCTCAGCTTCCTGGAACATCTTCTGCAGCAGCTCCTCCATGTTCATGCTCGGCATCTCCACCTGGTCGGGATCGAACAGATCATCGGATAGACCACCGTTGGCGGTGATGGACTTCACCGTCATGGTGGTCATCAGCTTCTGACCGTCGAACAAGTCAATCCGGTACGGATACTCGTAATCACCGAGCACCTTGCGGAAATCCGACAGCGCCCAGCGCACTCGCGCGTCTTCCTGAAACGACTCTCCCTGCAAGATGCGCGACGTGCTTTTCTCAAGCCACAGATGATGATTGACATCGTCGCGGGTCATTTCGACGACGAAACAGTCGTGCCCGTCCACGGTCTCCGATCGGACAACTCGCGAGTTCTCGGGAGTGAAGTCCCAGCAATCGCGGAATTCCGATCTCTCGGCGGCTTCCTCGGAGGATACTTTGCGCTTGCCGGTCAGCGAATGGAACATCCAGACGTCTTTTCCGTCGTCAATGATGATCGTCTTCATGTCGCCCATGTCCGCCTGGGGAACGTGCATCGTCATTTCCACCCGCGATTTCCCGTCCTTTCGATAGAGAGTGTGTTCGGCGGTGATTTCTCCCTCGTCGGTGGTGGTGACCATGTCTTCCACGATCACCATGTCGCGAATTTCGGTACGCTGCCGCTCGCACTTGGCCTGTGCGTCGCGAAGAACCGCCGGCCACTCGTCGGCCCGTGCGGCATGGCGCGCTGAAAACACAAGGAGGAAAGTCAGGATCAAGACTACGGTCGTCCGGTACATGTTCATTCCCTTGGATTGCATTGGAATCGCCGGCTTGGCGGTTATTCATTCAGGGTGCTTCGGCAATAGCGTCGCGGCCATGCTCGAACATGAGATCATCCCAGAACGCGAGAACATCGCGCTCTTCGCGGTCCCTGGAGTACTCGCGGGTCACGAAGTCACGAGCCTTGCGCGCCTTCTCCTGCAGAAGATGGGGAGACTTGTGGAACGTATTTATAATCTCTTCGGTCGCCGTCGCGAAGTTGATGATGTCTCCTGCTTCGATCGGCCACGACCACTCCGGATTGAAACATTCGCGGCCGCCCATTCCGTGATATCCGACCACCAGACAACCCGACAGCATGGCTTCGAGGGATCGGGATGGAAAGTCATCCCGGAAGCCGAAGCTGAGAAAGATCAGACTCCGCTCGAGAACTGCCGCCACCTCGCGTTCCGACACGTCTTCGATGGACACCGCGTCAAGCTCATCGAGGACCCCGCGGAACTTGAGAATGCTCACGACCTGAACGGCGTCTTCGCGATGTTCCCGTCCCCAGAAACTGATCAGCGGTTTCTTGTCGGTCAGTTCGCGAAACGGAAACAGACTCGCGTCCACCGAACCGTGGATTCGCTGCACGTTCAGATCCGGAAACACCCGCGTCAGATAGCGACGACTGCCCTCCGATACCACCAGCACCCGCACCAGATCGGGATGATGATAGGCGGTGGTGAGATCGCGCGGATCGAGGGAATACCCGATGAACGTATCATACGCGTTCCGATTGAAGATGATCTTCTTCGTGCCGGGAAAGACGTCGGCCAGGCGGGGGCCGAACACTTCGGGAATCACCACGAAATCGAAGCGGTCCGGTTGAATGCGTGAGTGCAGTTCAACGCGGGTCTGATTCTCGAACCACGTGCTGCGAAATTCCTTTTTCTTGTGAACGATGGCAGCCTGATATCCATTCCGGTTCAGGATGTCCACGTGGCGGTACAAGACCTTGATTCCGCCCGCCGGGCGATTGTCGTCCGGGCATATGAAATAGAGAGTGTTCACGGGAATCGCGCGGGAGGCCAAGATCAGCGGGTCAGATCGGCGGTGTGGAACGAATAGGGGACTACTTGTTCCGCTCGAACAGGGATCGTGCGTGACGGCGTTCGCGCATTCGTGCCCGGCCGGGAATCCCGAGCGGGACCAGCGCTTCGAGCGCCCAGAGCGAGGTCAGCTCGGGAACAACGACCTCTTCGGAAACGGCGGGGATCGCGATTCTTCCAGCCGCGTGGCTCCAAAGCAGTTCCGACGGATCTACGCGACGGCGCAGGAACTCGCGGGCGCGCTGTAAAACCTCTTCGGGAACTCCCCGCGCCCCACTGAGTCCGCGCAGCACCCACGCCGTATGATGAACGGAGGAATTCCATTCCGGCGGGTCATTCCATCCGCCGTCGGGAAGCTGCCGAAGGACCAGCGTCGCGACCGTGCGGATCACCGCCGCGGCACAGTTTGCCGATCCGGCAGCCGCGAGTGCTTCGAGTGCCATCGCCGTGGCGAGCAGATCGCTGCCGACAAAACGATTCCGCCAGAAGCCGCCCCGCCCCTGACGGCGAAGCAGGAAGCGAACACCGGCTTCGATACTCGCCCGTTGTCCCATCTCGGCAACGCCCGAATAGGCGAGCGCTTGGACGACCGCCGCCGTGGCTTCCACACATCCGCCTTGTCCGAAAAAGAATCCGCGCCCAGCCAGGCGACCGAACACCGACCGGGGAGGATCCGCGAAGAGCGGCCAGCCTCCATCTTCTCGCTGCGAACGAAGAAGCTGGAGTACCACTCGCCGCCTTGCCCACGCCGTATCCACCGGCGTATCTCCCGCGAAACTGAGCGCGTCGAGAGCGAGCGCAGTGGTCAGATGATCGGCGGGCAGCGACGAACCGGCGGCCCATCGTCCGTGATCATCGCAGTGATGCAGGAGTGTCAGCGTGCTGCCCATCACCGCTTCCGGCTCGGCGTCGGCGGTGAGCACGGATCGCACGGCGGTCGCGTGAAACAGCACCGAAAGATCGCACGGATTCTGAATGAGTCCGCCGTGATCCCAGAGCTGCAAGGCTCGCAGGAATCGCCAGCCGCGCTCGAAGGCGGTGTCGCTGACCGGCAGCAACGCATGACGAAGCGCCACTAAGGCGAAAGCGGTGGCGCGGGCTGAACCGTCCCACGATCCGTCGGCTCGCTGCGATTCCAGCAACGCGGGAAGATGCGCGCGGGCATGAGCTTGTTCAAGCCCCATGATCTTCAGCGCAAGGCGGAGTCCATTACCGGCGTGGTTGCGAGGCCGGGCAACCCGGAAGCGCGGAGTCAGCCAGCGGGCGGCCGACATCTGCCACCGCCGGATTCTTCCGGGCGGGATGTCGGACAGCGCGCCGATGAAGAGCAGCGTTTCCGGATCGAGTTCGCGGCGGCGGTTCTGTTCGAGCCAGTGGATCGCTCGCCCGAGAGCGGTGCGCGCCGATCCGTCACCGAGCGTACTCAATGCCTGCACGATTTCCAGAGTGACCGACAGATCTCCCGGATCGTCGGGATAGCGCGACCACGAGCCGTCCCCGTTCTGCTCAGCCAGAATTCCCGTCACCATCGCCGATGCGTCTTCAACGGGGAGTTTGCCGGTCAGGTTGCCGACCAACAAGCTTCCGGCCGTGTGACGGGCCGCAGGCAAAACCGGAGCCAGCCACTGCGGCGAACCGGCCAACGCCCGTTCACAGAGACGATCACGAATCCTTTCGGCGAGCTGAAGAGGGCTATTGGTCATTTCGTTTCTGCTGGCGCAGCGAGGAGAAAAATTCGGAAAGCATCGCTCCGCATTCGTCCGCCAAGACGCCGCGGATCACTTCGCAGGTGTGATTCAGGCGGCTGTCGGAGAGGAGCGAGTAGAGAGTCATGACGGCTCCGGCTTTGGGATCGTCGGCTCCGTACACCACCAGCGGGATTCTTGAAAGCACAATGGCCCCGGCACACATGGCACAGGGCTCGAGGGTAACGTACAACGCGCAGTCGAGTAGCCTCCGGCTCCCCAGTGCGGAAGCGGCGGCGGTGATGGCGATCATCTCGGCGTGGGCGGTGGGATACTGCAGGCTCTCGGTCTGATTATGCCCGCGGCCCACGATGACGCCATCGTGGACGATCACGCAGCCGATGGGGACTTCTTCCTTGGCCTCGGCGAGCCGGGCCTCCCGCATCGCCTCCCGCATCCACCGCTCGTGATCGGACTGGCCGAAGGTTTCCAGCCCGCCGTTCATCCGAAGGCGAGGGTTTCAGGATGCCGCAATCGCCCTACTTCATCCTTCATCCTTCATCCCTCATCCTTCTCATGGTACGCCCATAGGGATTCGAACCCCAAACCTTCTGGTCCGTAGCCAGACGCTCTATCCAATTGAGCTATGGGCGCAAGTCTTTGATAATTCGGAAAAAAGTGGTAGCGATTTGTCTACTGATAACTATGCAAGTATATGAAACAAGAGGATTAAAGTCAAGGGCTCGCCCAAACTTCTTGGGTATCGGACGATTTCTCCAGAAAAACCTTGACAAAGGCAGATTATATCATTATATTTTGTATGTAAGAATTGTTCGTGACGATGAGTTGATATTGACACAAGTCCAATCCACCGTGATTGAGGAACGCCTCCAGAAGTTTCAAGAGGCGTGTCGCGCGCGGGGTCTTAAAATCACCCCCCAGCGTCTCGAGATCTTCCGCGAGCTGGCCTCTACCAAAGAGCATCCTTCGGCGGAAGACATCTTCGAGCGCATCCGCGTGCGCATGCCCACCGTTTCGCTGGATACGGTCTATCGAACGTTGTCTACGCTGAACGAAACCGGCATCGTGTCGAGAGTCGAGGTTCTCGATGACCGCTGCCGCTTCGACGCCAACACCGAGCGTCACCATCACTTCGTCTGCGTTCGCTGCAAGCGGGTGGTGGATTTCGAGTGGCCGGGCTTCGATCATCTGCAGATCCCCGAAGAGCTGCGAGGCGTGGGCGTGATCCATCAACCTCATGCAGAACTTCGCGGTGTGTGTCACGCGTGCCTTAGAAAGGAGTAATCCTCTCTGCCAAGCCGAGTGGCCTCTTTTTTTGCCTCTTTGTTAAGAATAACTTGTAACTACAAGATATTCAGACTGCAAGAATGTACACCTCTGAACAAACCAAGACCAAACGAAAGGAAATTCTCATGGGTAAAGTTGCCCGCGAAATCGTTGTCAAATCCGGTGTGGACGTTGACAAGCTGGTGGATCTGCTGGTGAAAAACGCGGCCGCCGAGCTGACCACGTTCTACTATTACACGATCCTCCGCGTGAATCTGATCGGCCTGGAGGGCGAAGGCCTCAAAGCCATTACCGAAGCCGCGCGAATCGAAGACCGCAATCATTTTGAAGCGCTGGTTCCCCGCATCTACGAACTCGGCGGCAAGCTGCCGGCCAAGATGACGGAGTTCCACGACCTGTCGGCCTGCCCGCCGGCGATGCTGCCTTCCGATCCCACCGACGTGAAGGCCATGCTAAAGGTGCTGGTCGAGGCCGAGCGCTGCGCGGTCCGCGGCTATAACGCGATCTGCAATCTCACGTTCGGCAAGGATCATCGCACCTACGATCTGGCGCTGGCCATTCTGCAGGAAGAGATTCAGCATGAGTCGTGGTTCTCCGAGTTCCTCGGTGAAGGTCCGTCGGGACACTTCATGCGCACCGATCAGCTCTCCCCCTACGTGTCGAAGTTCTTCTCCTGACCGAACGGCCATTCTGGATCCTGTTTGGCGTAAGCGTGGCCCAATTGGGCCACGCTTTGTATTCTCACCGGACCGGGACGGTGTTCCTCTCGGAATTCCGCTCGGCTGCTTGTGCCGATCCCCGAAACATCCTTCACTTAGTTCCAGTTTTACAGCCTGATACTGGCCTTCCACATCCGACCCTTTTCAGCCTTGATCCTGCAACCTTCTGCTACTTCCACGACTCCCACTAATAAATCCCATTCTCCAACGAAAATCCGGAGCCGCCATGTCATCCATTCGTAGTTACTGTGGACTCTCAGCAATAGCCGGCATCATGTTTCTGTTCCTTTCATCGGCATTGGCCATTCCATCGGAACCGCCGTCCGTGACACCGGAACAGCGCACCGCCATCGTGGACAGCGCCGCTCAAATCTTTACCGAGCAATACGTCTTCGCGGACATCGGTAAGCGTATGGCCGACTACATTCGCAAACAGAACAAACAGGGTGCCTACAAAGAACTCGCAACGCTTCCCGATTTCACGGAGCGTTTGACCGAAGACCTGCGGTCCATCTCCAAAGACCTGCACATTCGGATCATAACCGCACTACCTGAGGACGAAAACAAAGCACCGGAAGACTCGTTAGCCAAGCGCGAGCGCCAGCGGGCGAAAGCACGCCGGTTCAATTTCGGCTTCCAAAAGGTGGAATGCATGCCCGGCAACGTCGGCTACATCAAATTGAATCAGTTCTATGCGGCCGAAGATGCCGGCCCGACCGCCATTGCCGCCATGAATTTCCTCGGCAACTGTGATGCGCTGATCTTCGATTTGCGCGACAACGGCGGTGGCGATCCGTCCATGATTCAATTACTCACCAGCTACCTCTATGAGAAACCGAAGTTTCTCAACATGTTCGAAATCCGCGGTCAGGAGCGCCCCGATCAGTTCTGGTCGCACGCCTACGTTCCCGGCCCGCGACTGCCGAACGCACCCGTCTTCGTTTTGACCAGTGATAACACCTTCTCCGGCGCCGAAGAATTCTCCTACAACCTGAAAAACCTCAAACGCGCCACGATTGTCGGCGATACCACCGGCGGCGGAGCTCATCCATGTAATTTTATCCCCGTCCGCAGTCTCGGCGTCATCGTCAAAGTGCCCTTTGGTCGCGCGGTGAATCCGATCTCCGGAACCAATTGGGAAGGCACCGGCGTTCTGCCCGATATCGTGGTCCCGCAGGAAGAGGCTCTCGACGTTGCCCACCTGGAAGCGCTGAAACCTATCTATGAGAAAGAAACCGATCCCACGCTGAAAAATGCCTTGGATTGGTTGATCGTCGGTCTCGATGCGAAACTCCATCCGGTGCAGCTTTCCGTGAACGAGTTGCGGGCTTGCAGCGGCACCTACGGCCCCCGCGTTATCACTCTTGAGGGCGAAACGCTTTACTATCAACGAGAACAGGGCCCCAAGCGCCGCCTGATTCCTCTGAAAAAAGATCTCTTCGCACTGGACGGCTTGGACTACTTCCGCGTGGAATTCGTCCCCGATTCACAAGGCAACATCACCGAAATCATCGGCCACTACGAGCACGGTCAGACCGACTCCCACCCTCGTAGCAACAATTGACTCATCACCAAACCTTAACGCCGAGCAGGGACTGTGTCCCGGCCGGAATCTCACAACGGCCACACCTACCTCATTTCGCTTGGTAGAACAGCGAGAACGCATCCCAGCCGAACCAGTAGGAAAGGATCAGGTACACTCCCGCGAGGAGAAAGATCACTCCCGTAATCCGCCGCGCCCATTTCTCGAATGCAGTTAAGCGGTCGAAGGCCTTGCCTACCTGTTGCGCGCCAACGGCGATGAGCACGGCAAACACCACCACCGGCAGCGCCGTGCCGATTCCGTACACCACCGGCATCAGCACGGGCGAACCGTGCTGCACGGACAGCGGAATCAGACTGCCGAAAAACAGCGCCGCCGATACCGGACAGAAACTAAGCGCGAACACGACTCCTAAGAGCAGCGGCCCCCACAGTCCTCCCTTTTCGGCTCTCGCCTGCAGTCCGCTTCCCGCCGAAAGTCCGGGTATCACGAAGCGAATCCATTCGAGCAGAAACACTCCCGCTAAGATCAGCACCGGGCCGAGCAGCCGGTTCATGTATTTCTGCAGGAACTGCGAAACTCCGGGAATCGAGAGCAGTCCCGCCACCACAATTGCAGCCACGATCAGATAGGCGAGCGTCCGCCCGATCACGTAACTCGCGCTCGCCAGCAGCACTTGCCGCGTGCTCGACAGCCGCTTGCCGATAAACGAGATCGCGGCGATGTTGGTGGCCAGTGGGCAGGGACTGATCGAAGTCAGAATCCCCAGCCACGCCGCGGTGAAAAGCGCAAAGAACACCCGCTACGCCTTCACGAATCCCTGGACTTCAGCGCGAACGTACTTCTCGAACTCATCCTTGTCGCGCAACAGCAACCACACCTTGTCGAGATTCTTCCAGCGGATTTCCTTCCCGCTGCGTACGTCGGAGAGAATGACCGATTTCGTGATGAGTTTGTAGTCCTTGAGATAGTGCTCGTTTTCCGGCTGATCGGTGTTGATCGTCCGCCAGATGAGTTTGCCGCTTTGCAGCTCGCCCGCGAATCCCGTCTCAATCGCTTCGTGCGTGTAGGTCTCGATCTTGATACAGTTCGCGCAGCGCTGATTGGTGTGGAAGTAGTACGCGACCACCACCGCTTCGCTGTCGGGAAAGCTGGTTGTTTCCGCCGCCACTGCCGCTCCGGGGCAGCCCTCCGTTCCCGCCACGTTCTCGCTGCAACCCTCGCAGCTTCCGCATTCCGAATCCGTCTTCGGGGCGGACGGCCGCAGCACGATGATTCCCACTACGACGACCGCCAGCGCCGCCACGATCAATGCAATCCACTTCGCTTTCATGTTGTCTGTGTTTCCTCTATTCGTCTTCCGCGATCATTTCCTTGAGTTCCTCCACCGACGGCACGCGTCCCACCACCTTCACTTCGCCGTCAATCATCAGCGCCGGCGTGGTCATCACTCCGAAGGCGGTAATCCGTTGAATGTCCTTGATCTTTTCGAGCTGATACTCGACTCCCGCCGCTTTCGCCGCCGCCTCGGCGTTGGCCGCGAGTTTTTCGCACTTCGGGCAGCCGACGCCCAGGATTTGCAGCAATCTCATACTTGTATTCTCCGAATTGTCTATTCGCCGAGCTATGTCTTCCTACCACACTATGGGTGAGCCGACTTGTCATTCTGAGGGTCGCTGGTCGGTTCCTGCGTTATGCCCGCAATGTGGAAGCGACCCGAAGAATCTCAGCCCACCTGCTCAGACTGGATAGATTGAAGCGCGGCACGAAAGCTGAGATTCTTCACTTCGTTCGGAATGACAGCTATAAAGGTGCTTTCGCATCGCGGCCATAGCAAGCTATAGCCCTACAACTACGATACAATCGCTCCGAAAATCAATCCTGTGATCGTCGCCATCACCACCACCAGCACGATGAACACCGCCGTCTTTTTCGTTCCGAGCACGCTGCGAATCACCAGCATCGAAGGCAGCGACAGCGCGGGACCCGATAAGAGCAGAGCCAACGCGGGACCCTTGCCCATCCCGCTGCCGAGGAGTCCCTGAACGATGGGAACCTCGGTCAGCGTGGCGAAATACATGAACGCGCCGATCACCGATGCTACGAGATTCGCGCCCAGCGAGTTCCCGCCCACCAGACCCTCCACCCACTCCGAGGGAATAAGTCCCTCGTGACCGGGACGACCGAGCGCCGCTCCCGAAATCAAGACTCCGTAGAAAAGCAGCGGCAGAATCAGTTTGGCGAACGTCCATGTGCTGTCCAGCCATTCGCTCAGCTCGCCCTTGCTCGTTCCGGCCACCAGCGAGAACGTCAGTACGCCCGCCGCGAATGCTATCTGCGGATGCTGCGGCGCGACAACAGCGAGAATCAAGGAAGGAACGGAGGCCAGAATGATCTTATAGGTCGAGACCTTGAACCATGCCACCGTCATCGCGGCAAGTAAAGCGGCAAACACGCCGGTAATCCACCATTTCGCACCGAAGATCGCGCTCCACACTCCCCCGTCGCTCTGCGGACGCGCCCAGTTAGCGAATACCAGAATTCCGATCAGCGCCGCCATGTGCGATGCCGTCTGCCATAGCGGCCGCGAAGTGGAGTCGGCGGGAATCGGCTGCGCGGCGATGCGCTCCGTGTCTTCCCTGCGGAAGAAGACGTGCATCAGCAAACCGATCACCACGCTGAACAGAATCGCTCCCACCGCCCGCGCGATTCCGATCTCCATTCCCAGAATCCGCGCGGTGAGAATAATCGCCAAGACGTTGATGGCGGGGCCGGAATAGAGAAACGCACAGGCCGGGCCGAGTCCCGCGCCCATTCGATAGATTCCCGCGAACAACGGCAGCACCGTGCACGAGCATACCGCCAGCACGCTCCCCGACACCGACGCTACGGCATAGGCGACGACTTTCTTCGCGCCCGCGCCGAGATATTTCATCACCGCGCCCTGCCCGACGAACACACCAATCGCTCCGGCGATGAACAGCGCGGGCAAGAGGCACAGGATCACGTGCTCGCGCGCGTACCAAACCGCCAGCGCCACCGCTTCGCCGAGCGCGCCGGTCAGTCGCGGACTCTCTTCGGGCAGAAAGTAGAAGAGAAGGAAGACCGCCGCGATCCAGAACAGCGGCTTCCAATCACTACGGAAACTCATCGCTACGGCTCGCGCTCGAGTTCCAGCTGCCACTCGGCGCGGGCAGTAATCGCCCGTTCAACGCAATCGAAAAACGACAGCACGCACGGCATCCGCAGCTCGTACCAGACCTGCGCACCTCGTTTCTCATCCCGCACCACCCCCGCGTTTTTCAGCACCGAAAGGTGCTTGGACACGGTGGAGACGTCGGCTCCGATGAGAGCGGTCAGTTCGCAGACACACTGTGGACCTTTGGCCAGCTCCTCCACGATGAAGAGCCGGGTTGGATGAGCTAATGACTTGAAAACATTAGCTCTATGGATAAGCCTCGTGTGAGTTCGATCATCCATGTCTCATTCCCATTCTTGGTTATTTGGCAATATAGCCAAATAACTCTTCATTGTCAAGAGATGAGTCTTGTCCAATTGGTGGTTGCTGTAGGATCACCGATTTCGCGATTCTATGCTATGCCGCCGCCCGGTTGTACTCCTCCACCAACGAGTCCATAAGTTCCTTGACGGAGACAATCTCCGTCGTGCGGTAGGCATTCGCTCCGGCAAACGGGAAACCGCGAGTGAGATATCCTTTTTGCGCATTGATCAAAGCGAGCGCGATGCAATAGGGACTGTTCTGATAGTCACACGTGATGATGCAGTGATAGGGGCAGCGGTACGGCTCTTTTTCTCCGCGATTGAGAGCCTCAATGAAAGCGTTACGGATTACCCGTCCCGGCATTCCCACCGGACTCTTGATAATCATGATGTCTTCCGGCTTCGAGTCAAGATAGGCCTGCTTGAACGTAATGGACGCGTCGCACTCATGGGTGGTGACGAAGCGCGTTCCCATTTGCACGCCGGCGGCGCCCATGTTCATGAACCGGAAAATGTCCGCTCCCGTGTAGATTCCTCCAGCCGCAATAACCGGAATGGATTGGCCGGTCCTTTGCTCGAAAGGTTGTACGGCTTCGATCACCGCCGGCACCAAGTTTTCCAGCGCAAACGCCGGATCGGAAATCTGATCGAGTTTGAATCCAAGATGTCCCCCCGCCAGCGGCCCTTCCACCACCAGTGCATCGGGCGGATAGTCAAACTTCTCCGTCCACCGTTTGCAGAGCAGAGCCGCCGCGCGAGCCGAGGAGACAATCGGTACCAGCTTGGTTTGTGTGTCTTTGCCGCGATACTCCGGCATATCCAGCGGCAGCCCGGCTCCCGAAAAAATGACGTCAATTCCCTCTTCAATGGCTGTATGAACCAGCGTCGCAAAATTGGTCAGCGCCACCATAATATTCACGCCGAGAATCCCGTTCGTGGCTGCGCGGGCCTGGCGGATCTCCCGCCGGAGTACGCGCAAGTTGGCTTCCTGATAGTTCTGAAAGAAATCCCGCTCCAGCATACCGATTCCGGCCGTGGCGATTACGCCGACACCGCCTTCATTGGCCACCGCCGACGCCAGACCGGACAACGAGATTCCCACTCCCATTCCGCCTTGAATGATGGGAATTCGAGCCGTCAGATTCCCGATGCGCAGCGGCTTTAACTTGTTAACCATAAAATCTCTTCCTGACTTCGTTCATCTTGGAGAAACGACCTCATCTTTACCCGATCCGTCTCCGCACCAACTCCCACGATTCCGTGATGAGAAAACTCTCGCCGATGTTCTCCACCATTGTGCAGAGTTTTTCATGGGAACGGCAAATGTGAGTGTGCCTTCGGGGACATGGGGGCGCGCACTGACGTCGAACATCCTCTACTCGTCGCTCTGTTTCAATTTCTCTACGGTGCGGACAAACTCCCGCACGAACTTATGCACGCGGCCGGGGAGTCTATCATCAAGCAGTTTCCCGCCGTCGTCCCAGACCGTGCGCGCTTCCCGCACGTTGATCTGCTGCGGGATGACGTGCACTCCCAGCACGATGAGCGACTGTCGCAAGTGCGGCATCATCCGCTGCGTTCCCCACAAACCGACGGTCGCTCCCATCAGCCCCACCACCTTGCCCAGCCACGGTTGTCCCTCCCCGCGCGAGGTCCAGTCCAACATATTCTTGAACGTGCCGGGGATGCTCGCGTTGTATTCGGGACAGGCGATCAGCACACCCTGACAAGCCGCCAGCCGCGCCTTCAGCTTCCAGACCGTCTCGGGCAGTCCCCTCTCGTTCTCCAGATCTCCATCGTAGAGCGGCAGTGGAAAGTCGTGCAGATCTATCAGGTCAATATCCACACCCTCTTTTTCCAGATAGGACACGGCCAGAGAAAGCAGCTTCCGGTTGTAGGATGCCGCACGGAGCGAGCCTGCAATGGCGGCAATACGCATGGGGTGGATCACGGTTGTCTGGGGATGAAGCCGAAGAAACGGTCAGTGCTTTACGCAACGTAAAAAACGTAGCCGTAATGGTCGGAATATTTACGGAACATGTCAATCTCTTTCTGCAACACCTCCAAGAGCTCCCGTGCCGGTGGATCGTCGGAATGCAGTGCGCGTTGTCGCACGAGTTCCGTTTCCAAGGGACGATAATAGTCCGTCCACCACGATTCGCTCGGCAGCGTGAAATGATCGAGCAGACGGAAACCGCTTCGTTCAATGGCCTGCAGGCATTGGCTAACGGATAACATTCCCGGATAGAGACCCGTGAGGTAGTCGGTGATTTCGGCCGGTGCATCGGCGGCAAACCAGCAGACATCGGTTACGGCCACGCAGCCGTGATCCCTGAGCAACGGTCTCCAGAACGTCAATCCCTGTTCAAAGCCCGCCACTGCGATGGCGCCTTCCGACCAGATCAGATCGAAACTATCGCGGGCAAATTCCAGTTTCGACATATCACCTTCGACAACGCGAATCCGCTGGCCGAATCCCGCTGTGGCGGCACGCTCACGCAGCATATCGAGAAACGGAGCATGGTTGTCTAAGGCGACGACGTTCGCAGACGTGTTTCGCGCCAGCACGAGAGTCGGTACTCCACTGCCGCAGCCCATATCCAGAATGTTGCGGATGCGTTCGGGATTGGGGATCGCCGCCAGTGCGCGCAACGTGGAGGCTTCGTCGCCGGGGCCTTGACGTGGAAGATTCCCGAATATTTCATAGAACAACGCCGGGAATTCTTCGCTCATTTTCCTTTTCCTTTGGAAAGTTGGGCATAACGGAAGCAGGTTGTCAAATGATCGTTGACCATTCCCGCCGCCTGCATGAACGCGTAGCAGATGGTGGAACCGACGAACTTGAATCCCCGCGCTTTGAGATCCTTGCTCATCGAGTCGGACTCGCGCGAGGTGGCGGGAAGCTGCTTCAGCGTCTTCCACTTGTTGTGAATCGTCTTGCCGCCCGTAAACTGCCAGATGTAGGCGTCGAACGTGCCGAACTCCTTCTGCACTTCGAGAAACCGCTTGGCGTTCTCGATGGTGGCGGCGATCTTCAGACGATTGCGGATGATGCCCGCATCATTCAGAAGCCTCGCCACGTCCTTCTCTCCATAACGGGCGATCCGCTTCACGTCATAGTCGTGAAACGCCTTGCGAAAATTTTCGCGCTTGTGCAGAATCGTTTTCCACGACAACCCGGCTTGATTGGCGTCGAGCACCATGAACTCGAACAGCTGCCGGTCGTCGTGCAGCGGCTCGCCCCACTCTTCATCGTGGTAGGCGATCATGAGCGCGTCATCACTCGGCCACGGACAACGGGAGTACGTTTTTAGCATAGGAATCTACTCGTTCGGACTCAAGTACCCGCCCGCGCTCTCGATGCGCATACGGCGTTCGTCGAGCAGGCGGTCCATCGTTTTCAAATCTTCTTCGTCAATCGTCCATCCCGCACTGCCCGCCGTCTCTTCGATCTGCGACGGACGGCGCGCGCCGACGATTGCGCTCGTCACTTCCGGCCTGCGCAGCACCCATGCGACGGAAAGCTGGGCTACCGTCTTGTCGTACTTGGCGGCAATTCCCTTCAATCTCTCCACGGCGTCGAGATTGATCGAGAGATTCGGTTCCTGATACTCCTTCGTGTTCCGCCGCCAATCATCCTTGGCCACGCGGTTCAGGTCGAACTTGCCGGTGAGAATTCCCGCCTGCATGGGTGAATAGGCGAGAAATCCGATGTTGTGCTCGCGCATAAAATCGAACGTACCGCGCTCCGGGTAGCGGCGAAGCATCGAGTACGCCGCCTGCAGCGACGCCATCGGTCGAATCGCCTGCGTATTGTGCATGTGATTCATGTCATACTGGAAATTCGACACGCCCGCGTAGCGAATCTTGCCCGCTTCGATCAGCTCGCCGATGGCTCGCCAGCCTTCCTCGATGTGTTCGCTGTCGGTCGGCCAGTGGATCTGATAGAGGTCAATCACGTCGGTCTTCAGGCGGCGGAGGCTGTCTTCGCATTCCTTCTTCACACTGGCCGCGCGGAGATCATTGCCGATTTCGCGTTTCTCGTTCCACACCATCGAGCATTTGGTGGCCAGAATCACGTCCTTCCGGCGGCCGGCAATCGCTTTTCCCACCACTTCCTCGCTGTGGCCGAGGCCGTACACGGGAGCGGTGTCAATCCAATTGATGCCCAGTTCCAGCGCGCGATGAATGGCGGCGACGGATTCGTTGTCATCCTGCTCGCCCCATCCGAACGCATATCCTCCTCCGCCCACCGCCCACGCCCCGAATCCCACCTCAGTCAGGTGCAGATTGGTAGTCCCGAGTTGACGGGTTTGCATTCCGTATCTCCTCCTGCAAGAACATCTCTATTCTGTCATCCTGAAGCGGCACCGCCGCTGAAGGATATCTCGGGAATGTTGGGCCCAGCAGGCCCGTGTATTACAGGCTTTACAACAGTGGCGATTATCTATAACGCTTCCCATTGGGTTTCTCAGAAAGGAAGATCATCATTGTCGACATCATTATGCGTCTCAGATTGATCGAGTTCTTCCCTTTCACCTTCCATCACGCCAATGAATCGGATTGTGCTGGCCACATGGCTTAAGATTAGGAGGCTCTCGTTATAGTTCAGTATTGGATTGTCGTGGGCAAGGCTTTGCTCATTCCGTACTTGGTTGAACGCCTCCATAATCGAGATGCTTGACTTCAGAATCCTTTCTGTCATTCCTGATTCGATTATTCCTTGTTGTCTAAGGCACTTAACATATTCGCCAAACAGGTTATGCAAGGGTTTCTGTTTATCAATCTTAAGGCCATGTTTATCACACAGTGCGCGTATGTATTTAACGACAAAGGTGTGTAACCGATCAAGTCCAGACTCAGGCTCATTCCTCTCTATGGCCGCTTTGACCGCATCCGCTAGAACCTCAAAGTCTCGCCCCCCAGACACGATAGAGAACGCTTCAATGTCTTGGACAGGCATACTCTGAAGAAGACGCTCGGCAATATGGTGACAATCTACCCACAGATTCTGCTGATCAGCGGATGATTCACGGCAGTATTCCAGCATGTCGGCGATTAATCTACCGACAACATGATTTGGCTCTTTGCTCCAGAAAGCTCGTAGACGGTTTGCCTTTGAGCCGCTGGCGTTTTCATATCGGGCATCATAAATGTCTTTTCCGGTACTTTCAACAATGAATTCCGCAAATCTCCTGTTTGGGAAATCGAGGACATACCCGCTTCCCATTCCGAAAAGCTTTTCCAGTTTACTTTTCTCTATGGAATTAAGCTCGGACATACACAGCGTTGTCAGATTGTAAAGTTAGTCCTCTCCAGATTCGCCCCGTTGTTACCCACATACTGGCGGCGGTCTCCGACCGTCTTTGTTCCACGGGTCAGAGACCCGTGACTAGTTAATGATTTGGAAATCTACAAACGAGATTGCAGCTCTTCGTAAGCTCCTTCATCGCTCATCGTTCATCGCTTATCATTTGCGGTCACTTCATCCACTTCTTGAACCACGCAGCAATCCCTTCGAGGCGGGCGATGCGGCGGTCAGGGCGACCGCCGCGCGACAGGCTATGTGACTCCTCGGGAAATCTCCAGAACTCCACCGGAGCCTTGCCGAGTACCTTCAATCGTCCGAAAAGCTGCTCGGCCTGCTCGATGGAACAGCGCAGATCGTCCTCGTTGTGCATGATGAGCAGCGGTGTACGGACGTTGTTCGCGTAGGTCAGGGGCGACATCGCGTCGTAGCCATCCGGGTTCTCCCAATAGTGGCCGCCGAACTCGTAGAAGTCATGGTGGCCGATGTCGGACGTGCCGAGAAAAGTACGCATATTCACCACCGAGCGCTGCGTGACGGCCGCGCGGAAGCGATGCGTGCGGCCAATGGCGTAGTTGGTCATATAGCCGCCGTAGCTGCCGCCGGTAATGCCGATCCGCTTCCGGTCCACGAACGGCTGCGCTTCTAAGAAATCGGCGGCGGCCATGATGTCGTTGAAATCGTCGGTGCCCCACGCGTTGGTGATAGCAGCGGCGAAGTCGCGGCCGTAGCCCTGCGAGCCGCGCGGATTGGTGTAGAAAACGATAAAACCCTGCGCCGCGAGGTACTGCATCTCGTGGAAGTACACCCGCCCGTACTGGCAGCGCGGCCCGCCGTGCACCTGCAGGATCGCCGGATACTTTTTAGTTGCCTTGAAATCGGGCGGCGTGACCAGCCAGCCGTGCAGTCGCGTGCCGTCTCCCGAACGGAAACGGATTTCTTTTGTCTTGCCGAGAATGCGCGACGGGAAATACTCGGGCGTGCTCTCGGCCAGTTTCACGAATGAGAGTCTGCGCGCGGTGTTGTCGGCGCAGAAATGAACGTCGGCGGTCGTCGTGAAGTCACGATGAATGAGCGCGAGTCCCTTGCCGCGTACCGTGAACGTCGGAACTTGCCCGCGAGCAGGCCAAATGCGCTCGGGATCGCCGGGCTTGATGGAAGCGCGCACCAAATACGTATCGCCTTCATCCGTCACTTGATAGAACAGGTGGCGGCTGTCCGCGCTCCAGAAAACCGGCGGCACCGCCAGTCCGTAGCCGAGATCACCGAGCGTTTCGTCTCCCGCCTGGCGGTCGAAATGCGGAGTGAGATCGCGTCGTTTGCCCGTCTTCAGATCGAGCAGATGCGGATGAAACGTCTCCACGCCCCAGCCGCCGCGCAGATTGTGATGACCGAGATAGACCAGATAGCGGCCGTTGGGACTGACCGCCACCGCCACTTTTTCGCCGAGCGGAACGTTGTACTCCGAGCGTTTGCCGGTGCGCAGATTCAGCTCGAAGATCGCCGAATGAAACGGATTCTGATCGGGATCGCGGTGGACGTTGGTCACGTAGGCGATCTGCCAACCGTTTTGCGAAACGTGCCAGCATTCCACGTCGGCCTTGCCCTGGGTCAACGCGGTCAGCTTCTTCGTCTGTAGATCGAGGCGGTAGAGCTGCCAGCGCGCTTCCGGGAAGAATCCGTCGCCGTCGAGTTTGTAGAAAAGCCGGGTGATTTTACGCACAGCCGGCGGCTTCGTTTCCGGCTCCTTACCTTCGGTCACGGCCTTGTCCGCTTCCGGATCGGGATCGGGCGTGCGGAAGCGAAGTATCAGCACGCGGTCGTCTTGCGCCCACTGCACCAGACCGATGTTCCCGCGGGTGCTGAACACTTCTGCGGGCGCGCCGCCTTCGCGCGAAACGATGAAAATGCGATCCAGCCCCTTCTCATGGCGGACGAAGGCCAGCCGCGAGCCGTCCATACTCCACGCCGGCGCGCGGTCGGTGTGCTCGCCGCGCGTCCACTGCCGCGACTCAATCCGTTCCGTATCGAGAACGTGCAGATTGGCGAAGTATTTCTTCTTTTCGAGATCGCACCACTCGAGCGTATAGGCCAAGAGCTTGCCGTCGGGATGCAGCGCCAGCGAGCGCGGCAGACGAAAACGGGAAAAGTCATCGGCGAGAACGCGAGACTTGTTGATCGCAGTTCGGGGAGCCAAGCAGGATTCCTTTCCAATTGTCGGGCTATCGTCCGCGCACGCGGTTGTAGGCATCGGCCAACATCGCCAGGATGCCGGATTCCGAAGATCCCTGAATCATGTGCGCGAGCACGGGATGAGTAACGAAGTAGGAGAACATCAGCGCCGAGAGCGGCAGGCCGACGAGCACGAAGTACGCATGATGACGATGCTCGAGCCGGTCCTGCGCGCCGAGTTCGTGCAGAAACGTCCACACCCGCTCGTCTTCATATTCGGTGTCGGTGAGCGTCAGCGCTTGATAAGACCAGAGAATCGCCACCGGCATGAACATCAGGAACACCGTGGCCGGAAAACGCGACCACACGTCGTTGATTCCCACCACCAGCAACGCGAAGACGACGCCGATGATCAAACCCCACGTGGTGAGATTCTTGTATTGGCGGATAGTTTCGCGCTCGCGCCGCAGAATCCTGGGCGCAGCCAAGAGAAGCGGGAAGTAGATCCGCCCGATGATCGCCGCGAACATCGCCGCATAGTAGACCGTGACCACAAACCAGAAGGTTCGCCGGTCAATGAAATGAACGAGGTCCGGTTGCCCGAGGATCTGCATCGTCACCGCGAGAATCCCCAGAATCACCATGAGGAGAAAGAACCAGAAGTTCGTACTGCGGTCTTCCAGCCATTGGCCAATCAGGCTGCGGTCCTGAATTCCGCTTCGTCTTCGAGTCGGCTTGAAACAGTGCGGGCAGCGCGTCTTGAATCGCTTGCGAAACGAAATCTTACGCAGGCAGTGGGGACAACGGCTAGGGGCAAGCATGGCAGGACTCCAAACGGTTCGCGGGGCTTAGTTGCTGTTTTGAAAATATAAACTTCCCCCCTCGTAGATGCAACCTCGAAGAGGCATGCTCCTGTTCATCAATGCCCTGAAGTACACGAAAAGACTCCTTTGCCGGAATCCTGCCATAATGAACAAATCATCATGCCTTATCGGCATACAGGGTCGCCAGTTTGGCAGTAAGCTGTCAGCAAAATAATTCATTAAGGGTCAAGAATTGTTCGTAATGCAATAATCCACAGACTATTAGGTCGCATGGCACGAGCGTTGCAGAATGCAGGTATTGGAACGGCAAATGGGCCGTCTCGACAAAATCACCACCAAGAAACGGAAAATAGGAGAAAACAGCCATGACGATCACAAGATGGAGACCGCTGAATGCGGACGCAATGCGCCCCTTCTGGGCCGATGCGATGAGCCCGATTTCCCGAATGATGGACGACTTCTTCGCGAACCAGCGCTCGGGCGACATGATGGCCTGGGGGCCGAACGTGGACATCGTCGAGAATCCCGACGGATTCGAGATCCACGCCGAACTGCCGGGCGTCAAGGAGGAGGACGTGAACATCACCCTCGACAACAACGTGCTCACGCTGTCCGGCGAGAAGAAGCAGGAAGTCCGGGAAGAGAACAAGGGCAACTACTGCCGGATCGAACGCAGCTACGGCCGCTTCGAGCGCAGCTTCAGCCTGCCCAACACCATCAAGGCCGAGAACGTGCGGGCGAGCTTCGAGGACGGCGTGCTTCGCATCACGCTGCCCAAAGCCGAACAGGCCAAGAGCCGCTCGATCCAGATCGCCAAGAAGTAATTTCCATCGTGGCGGCGGCGCCGCCCAAGCACTTCCACTGGCCTGCACACGGAGAGCGCGACGCATCCCGCGTCGCGCTTTTCTATCAGTTTCTCTTCGCGTCACCAAGATAGCGCCAGCTTCACACCGTCTTGCGTCGGCGCGAACCTCAGTGTCGTTTCGCTTGTTTCCCGTTTCATGAGCGTTAAATCCACCTGCGATCCGAGATACACAAGCCCCGCTGCAATTCCCGCCGCCCATGTCAACTGATAATCACGATTGTAGGTGTCATATGAATCGGCAATGCGTTCCGCGTCCGTCTGCGCCAGATAATCGGCCCGCGAATCGCGCATCTCGCCGATCCGCCACACCAACACCCCCACGCTCGCCGCCGAGAGTCCAAACCACACCGCTCCGCGCACTTTCTTTCCTTCCCGCCAATGCCCGCTGCCGGGAAGAATGAGATTCATGACTTGCGAACGCGGTGCCGGCCGCAGCGCTTGTATCGTACTATCTTCCCGCCGCGGCGAATCTCCGGATTCGCCCGTGACTTGTTCTTCCCGAGGTGGCTCTTTCGGTCGTGCCGCTTTCACTTCGTTGAACACCACCCGAAACTTCGGACTCACCTGCACCGGATCGAGCGTCAGATCGGGCACAGCGTCCAGCGCGCGCTCGAAATAGCCGCGTGCTTCGTCCTCGCGGCTTTGCATGATGAGCGCGTAGCCCGCAGTTAGATTCAGCCGCGCCCGTTCATCGGCA